>JAVXIV010000023.1:1345-16428 GCA_036785645.1 Hungatella sp. | reverse complement strand
AAGATAACTTAAAGATCTGCAGATCCTATGGGATGGAGGTTCTCACTCCGGCAACCGGATATCTGGCTTGCGGAGATACCGGAGCCGGCAAGATGCCGGAACCATCTGAATTACTGGATTATATCATAAAAGCGATCGGATACGAGAAGGATCTCAAGGGGAAGAAGCTTTTAGTGACTGCGGGACCCACCAGAGAAGCACTGGATCCGGTGCGCTACCTCACCAATCACTCTACCGGCAAGATGGGATATGCAATTGCACGCGTGGCGGCTTATCGTGGGGCAGAAGTGACGCTGGTGACCGGACCGACCGAAACCGAGAAACCCAGATTTGTCAAGATCGTTTCTATTGAAAGTGCAAGAGAGATGTTTGAAGCGGTGACCGCTGCAAGTGAAGAAGCAGATATCATCATCAAAGCAGCTGCGGTAGCAGATTACCGGCCTGCTTCGGTAGCAGATGAGAAGCTCAAGAAGAAGGACGGCGAGCTTTTATTGGAATTGGAACGAACGGATGATATTTTAGGATATTTGGGAGCACATCACCGTCCCAATCAATTTCTCTGTGGATTTTCTATGGAGACGCAGAATATGCTGGAAAATTCCAGGGCAAAGTTAAAAAAGAAGCAGTTGGATATGATGGTTGCCAATAATCTGCGGGTAGAAGGTGCCGGATTTGGAACCGATACCAATGTCGTGACTATCATTACCGCAGATCAGGAGATTTCACTGGAGAAGATGACCAAAGACGCAGTGGCGGATCGGCTCTTGACTGAGATTATCAAACGCTTACCCAAAGCTTAGGCAGACTGCAGATCAAGAGAGGAAGAGCTTATGAATTTAGAAAAGATAGAAATTTCCGTTCCCGGTCAAGTAAGCGGTGCAGCTGTGCTTCATACGTATTTATTGGATCGCATCAGCGTGGCGGAGAATCGGAAGAGACCGGCGGTGATTGTCTGTGCCGGAGGCGGATATCGGATTTGTTCAGACCGAGAAAGTGAGCCAATTGTCACACAGTTTTTGGCGATGGGATATCACAGCTTTTTGCTGGAATACAGCGTAGATCCCAATCGTTTCCCAACCTCTTTGCTGGAACTGGCCTGTGCAGTCGCGCAGATTCGGGAACACAGTGAAGCATGGTGCGTGGATCCGGACAAGATCCTGCTTTGCGGATTCTCTGCAGCCGGACATCTTTGCTGCAGCTTGGGGGTGTTCTGGAATCAAGAATGGGTTTATGAAGCCATTGGAAAGCGGCCGGAGATGATCCGTCCAAACGGCATGATCTTAGCTTATCCGGTGGTGAGCTCCGGAGAATTTGCACATAAGAATTCATTCCTGCATCTATTGGGTGAGCATGCCACCGAGGAAGAAAAAAAACGAGTATCTCTGGAGCTTCATGTTGGCAAAGATATGCCACCGGCGTTTATCTGGCATACTTATACCGACGAGACGGTGCCGGTCGAGAATAGCCTATTGCTTGCCATGGCGATGAGACGACAGGATATCAGATTCGAATTGCACATTTATCCCATAGGGGGACATGGTCTTTCTTTGGCCAGTGAGGAAACTGCGGGAGAACAGGCGGAGCTCATCGTTCCGGTATGCCGCAGCTGGATTTCCTTGGCGAAGACTTGGATCGAAGGATTATAGAATTGGCCAATTAGATTGGTACATGTGAGTGGAGGAAACATTTTGTCAACTATAACAGAAGAAATAAAAAAACGAAGAACGTTTGCGATCATTTCCCATCCGGATGCCGGTAAGACAACCTTGACGGAGAAATTCTTACTCTATGGAGGAGCCATCAATCTGGCCGGTTCCGTGAAAGGAAAGAAGACGGCAAAGCATGCAGTTTCCGATTGGATGGAGATTGAGAAGGAGAGAGGGATATCGGTTACCTCTTCGGTTATGCAGTTTAATTATGACGGATACTGCATCAATATCTTGGATACACCGGGGCATCAGGATTTCTCGGAGGATACCTATCGTACGCTGATGGCTGCAGATTCGGCGGTGATGGTCATTGATGCTTCCAAGGGTGTGGAGGCCCAGACCATCAAGTTATTCAAGGTATGTTTGCTGCGCAATATTCCTATTTTTACATTTATCAATAAGATGGATCGGGAAGCCAGAGATCCGTTTGAACTTTTAGATGAGATTGAAACGGTACTTGGAATCAAGACTTGCCCGGTGAATTGGCCGATTGGATGCGGTAAGAATTTCAAAGGGGTTTATGATCGTCAAACGAAACATATTACCACCTTTACAGCAGCCATGAATGGTCAGAAAGAAGTGGAATCCACCGAGGTAGAGCTCGGGGATCCCAAAGTAAATTGGCTGGTCGGTACGGATTATCACAGCCAATTACTGGAAGATATCGAACTATTGGATGGTGCCAGTGATGAATTTGATTTGGATTTGGTTGGACGGGGTCAGCTATCCCCCACCTTTTTTGGTTCGGCACTGACCAACTTTGGAGTGGAGACTTTTTTGCAGCACTTTCTCAATATGACCACATCACCACTTAAAAGACAGACCACTACCGGAATTGTGGATCCGTTTCAAAACAGTTTTTCTGCTTTTGTTTTTAAAATTCAAGCCAACATGAATAAAGCACATCGTGATCGAATTGCATTTATGCGGATCTGCTCCGGCAAATTCGAAGCCGGTATGGAGGTGACTCATGTACAGGGAAACAAAAAGATGCGCCTCAATCAGCCACAGCAGATGATGGCACAGGATCGCAAGATTGTAGAGGAAGCCTATGCGGGCGATATCATCGGTGTGTTTGATCCGGGTATTTTTTCTATAGGTGATACGATCTGCGGATCAGGCTTAGCCTGCGAATTTGAGGGAATTCCCACGTTTGCTCCGGAGCATTTTGCCCGAGTGCGTCAGATGGATACGATGAAGCGGAAACAGTTTATCAAAGGAATCAGTCAGATTGCACAGGAAGGTGCCATCCAGATCTTTCAGGAATTCAATACCGGTATGGAGGAGATCATCGTCGGGGTGGTAGGTGTACTTCAATTTGAAGTATTGACTTATCGTTTGGAAAACGAATATAATGTAGCGGTAAAATTAGAACAGCTTCCTTATGAATATATTCGTTGGATTGAGAACAGAGAGGAAGTCGATGTGGCCAAGATTCAGGGAACGTCGGATATGAAGCGAATCAAGAATCTCAAGGATCATCCGCTGCTTCTTTTTGTCAACAGTTGGAGTGTCAAGATGGTGCTGGATCGCAATCCGGGATTAAAACTAAGTGAATTTGGAAGAGACTAGGCTTTTAAAATATAGAAAAGAGGCAAATTTCATGTATCAAAAACAGATCGAGGATTATATTGAGGCACATAAACAGGAGATGATCGAAGATATCTTCCGCCTGTGTAGAATCAACAGTGAAAAGATGCCATATGAAGAGGGCAGACCTTTCGGCATGGGAGTGGCGGAGGCATTGGATCAGGCCTTGGCTATGGCGGAGCAGTATGGATTTTCCATCAATAACTATGATAATTTTGTAGGAACTGTAGATTTCAATGACCGAGAAAAACAACTGGATATTTTGGCACATCTGGACGTGGTTCCTGCGGGCGAAGGCTGGCAGATTACGCAGCCGTTTGAACCGATCGAGCGGGATGGGATTTTGTACGGACGCGGAGTCGCGGATGATAAAGGTCCGGCCATTGCGGCATTATATGCGATGAGAGCGGTAAAAGAACTGGGCATTCCATTACAGAAAAATGTGCGGCTCATTTTGGGTACCGATGAGGAATGCGGAAGCGCAGATATTGGACACTATTATGATGTGGAGCCGGAAGCACCCATGACTTTTTCACCGGATGCGGCATTTCCGGTGACGAATACAGAAAAGGGTGGTTTGGCCGGACATTTTACCGGAGGCTTTTTGAAATCTGATGCACTTCCGAAATTGTTATCCTTTCAGGCAGGAATTAAAGTCAATGTCGTGCCGGGAAAAGCATATGCCATGGTAGAAGGAATCGATGTGACCTGTTTACAGGAGACTGCAGCATGTGCCAAGCAAAAAACCGGAGTTCAGTTCTTGCTGGAATCTACCGAATCCATCTCTAAAATCACTGCAGTTGGTGCCGGCGCGCATGCGGCTCATCCGGGGGATGGAAACAATGCACTGACCGGATTATTGCTTTGAATAATTTGATCACACTGATTCCTCATGGAGATACGACAGGAGAAGGACTTGGAATTGCCATGGAAGATGAAATTTCCGGAAATCTGACCTTGGCTTTTAGTATGTTGGAGGTAACGGAGACGGAACTGGACGGAACTTTTGACAGCCGCTGCCCGATCTGTGCCACTAAAGAGAATGTGTTAGATGTGGTGCGTCAGAAGATGAGTGCAATTGGTTTGACGCTGCATAATGAGGATATGAAGCCGCCGCATCATGTTTCCGCTGATTCTATTTTTGTGAAGACCCTGTTAAAAGCCTATGAAGACTATACAGGACGCAAGGGGGAATGCCAATCGATGGGAGGCGGAACCTATGTGCACCATTTACAAAATGGAGTTGCCTTTGGTGCAGCGATGCCGGAAACGGACAATCACATGCATGGCGCAGATGAATTGGCGATTGTACAGGAATTGGTAGTGAGTGCCAAAATATTTGCACAGGTGATCGTAGATCTCTGCAGTTAGAAGATCACATAATCAACAAGAAAGGAACGAAGGATGGGACAGCCAATTATTCAGTTAAAACACCTGGGGAAGGAATTTAAGACAGCCAATGGCACCGTGAAAGCACTGGAGGATATTAATCTGGATATCGAGCGGGGAGAAATATTTGGAATTATTGGCTTGAGTGGTGCGGGCAAGAGTACGCTGGTGCGCTGCATTAATTTTCTTGAGATTCCCACAGCAGGTTCCGTAATCTTTGAGGGAGAGAGCCTTTCTCATATAGAAGGAGAAGACCGAAATCCTAAGAGTGGGATTCGCAGCTGGTATTCCAATCGCCGTTTTCAGAAAACCTTGGAGCAGATCCGCAGGAGAGCACGACGATCCATGGGGATGATCTTCCAGCAATTCAATTTGTTAGCACAGAGAAATGTCTTGGATAATATTTGCTTTCCGTTAGAAATTGCCCATGTTCCGCAAAAAGAAGCCAGAAAGCGTGCGGAAGAACTGCTGAAATTGGTGGGTCTCGAAGAAAAGGCGAAGTCCTATCCGGCACAGCTGTCGGGAGGTCAAAAACAGCGGGTTGCGATCGCAAGAGCCTTGGCAACCAATCCAAAAGTTATTTTGTGTGATGAAGCTACCAGTGCCTTAGATCCCAATACGACCAAGTCTATTTTGGACCTTTTGAAAGAAATCAATAAAACGCTGGGTGTTACCGTGATTGTGATTACACATGAGATGGCCGTGATTGAAGCGATCTGTGACCGCGTGGCGATCATTGATCAGAGTCAGATTGCAGAAGTAGGCAGTGTATCGGAGATTTTTGCAGAACCCAAATCTAAAATTGGGCGTCAACTGATCTTGGGCGATGCCGTGAACCATGCAGAATTTGGTGATTCCAAACAAATTCGTATCATTTTTGATGGGAGAGAATCCACCGAACCGGTGATATCCAATCTGGTGCTGGCCTGCAAGGTTCCGGTCAATATCATCTATGCCGCTACCAAAGATTTAAATGGAGTGGCGATGGGACAGATGATTATCCAGCTTCCCAAGGAAGAAGCGGATGCAACCCATGTACGGAACTATCTAAAGACAGCCAAGGTTCCTTATGAGGAGGTGACAGAAGATGACCTTTGATGCAGCTACCATCGCTATGTTAAAGACCGGGATTTTAGAAACACTCTATATGACATTTGCATCCTCCATCATTGCTTATCTGATTGGCATTCCACTGGGACTTATTCTGGTGGTGACCGATCAGGACGGAATCCATCCGATTCCACCGCTGCAAAAGCTACTTGGTTTGCTGATCAATTTGCTCCGCTCGGTACCCTTTATTATTTTACTGATTATGGTTCTTCCGTTTACCAGATTCATCGTAGGAACCACACTTGGAGCAAAAGCGGTGATCGTACCGCTTGTGATTGCCGCTGCACCTTATGTGGCCAGAGTGGTGGAATCTTCCTTCAAGGAAGTGGATGCCGGTGTGATTGAAGCCGCCAAATCCATGGGCGCTTCAACGATGCAGATTATCGTAAAGGTCTTACTTCCTGAGGCAAAGCCATCTCTGCTGGTGGGCGCTGCGATTTCGGTGACTACCATTTTGGGTTATTCGGCAATGGCAGGTTTTGTGGGCGGAGGCGGTCTGGGAAGTATCGCAATCAATTATGGATACTATCGTTATCAGACCGATATGATGTTGATTACGGTAGCGATTTTAGTGATTATTGTTCAGATTATCCAAGAATCCGGTATGAAATTAGCCAAAGTCAGTGACAAACGTATTCGATAATTTTGCCGAAAGGTATGATTATAAAGTAACAACTATATGGAGGAGAATATTATGAAAAAAGTATTGATTATGATTGCAGCAACTGCTTTGACGGCAGGAATGCTGACCGGATGCACAGGTACGAAACCGGCAGAAACTACAGCAGCCGCAGTCGCCGGAGAGACAAAAACCGGAGAGACAAAAGCCGCCCAACCAACAGCAGGCGGTGAGATGAAGAAGATTGTAGTGGGGGCGAGTCCGGCTCCGCATGCAGAGATTCTGGAAGCAGCCAAAGCCGTATTGGCGGCGAAAGGTTATGAGCTACAGATTAAAGAGTATACCGATTATGTACAGCCAAACTTAGCGCTGGCAAGTGGAGATCTGGATGCCAATTATTTTCAGCACTATCCATACTTAGAACAGTTTAATCAGGAAAACGGTACCAAGATCGTATCCGCAGCAGCCATTCACTATGAGCCATTTGGAATTTATGCAGGAAACACCACTTCTCTGGATGCCCTGGCAGACGGTGCTAAAGTAGCGGTTCCCAATGATGCAACCAATGAAGCCAGAGCATTGCTTTTATTGGAAGCGCAGGGCTTAATTAAATTAAAAGAAGGGGTTGGCTTAAAGGCAACCAAGAATGACATTGCTGAGAATCCGAAGAAATTAGATATTTACGAAATTGAAGCGGCACAAATTCCGCGTTCTTTGCAAGACGTTGCAGTTGCGGTTATCAATGGCAACTATGCGATAGAGGCAGGTTTGAGTGTATCGGATGCCTTGGCGATTGAAGATGCCTCCTCTCTTGCTGCAACCACTTATGGCAATATTGTAGCGGTGCAGGAAGGCAATGAGAAAAGTGAAGCAACTCTGGCTTTAATTGAGGCATTGACCGGAGCAGAAGTTAAAAAATTCATCGAAGAGAAATATAACGGAGCCGTGGTTCCTCTGTTCTGATCGGCCGGTTACGAAGGAGGAAGAGAAGATGGAAGAAAACAATAGTATGGCAGCAGCATCTATGATTCTGGGAATTTTATCCCTTGTGTTATCCTGCTGCTGTTGTATGGGATGGCTGCCCGGAGGCTTGGCGATTTTGTTTGCCTGCCTATCCAAAGTAGATATCAGTTATACCCAGAATGCCAAAATTGGATTGATTACCGGAAGCATAGGACTTGCCATCGGTATGATCTCTTGCCTGTTGGTGCTGTTTCTTCTGGTGCTGAATCGAGGTTTCTCATGAAAACTTCTTTCAGAGAATTGAAATTAAGAGCGAAGCAGGCATTGCTTGGCAATTATACGACGGTTGCAGGGGCATTTGTTGCGGTTGCTTTGCTGATGCTTCCGCTGATCCTATTTCTGATCCTGCTTTTGTTTGGTTTCAGTTTGGCGGGATCGTTCTTATCGGAGAATCGCTACGTCAATTCCTTGGGATTTCTGGTAGTGTACTTTTGTACGTTGCTTTTAGAGCTTTGTATCCTACCGGGGATGAACAGACTCTATCTGAATCTATGCAAGAGAGAACCGAGCAGCGTGTTGGATATTTTCTATGGATTTCGCCATAACTTCGGTAAATTCTTTTTGGTGGCATTGGCGATATCCCTGGTATTGACTGCTTTGCAGGTACCGCTGCAGATCTTAGCGCAGGCTTTGAGCCTGCCGTCCATTTATGATCGATTAAGTGTGGAGTTTTACGGAATCTTTTTATGCCTGTATGTCCTGATGATCCTGTTGGTTTATCTTTACATTGCTTTAAACTTCCCCTGGTTCTACTTGATTTTGGTAGAGAATCCGGAAAAAAGCATTTCGGAGGCATTGGGTGAGAGCCGAAATTTGATGCGGGGTCATAAGCGGCATTATGTCAGACTCTGGCTCAGCTTTATCGCATGGTTTCTGCTTGGCTATATGACGCTTGGAATCGGTTTTTTCTGGCTGATTCCCTATTACTCTTGTACTTATATTCAGTTTTATTGGGATTTAAGGCAGCAGGCAAATCTTTTAGAACAGTCAAATTCATAAGAGAATACGCATAGAATACACAAGGGGGTGTAGACTATGCGTATTTCGGATTTAAAACAAAAAGAAGTGATTAATGCCTGTGACTGCAAACGTCTGGGTTTTGTGGGAGATGTGGATTTTGATATCTGTACCGGCTGTATGCTTGCAATTATTGTACCGGGGCCCGGCTGTTTCTGCGGCTTTATTGGCAGAGAAAAGGAGTTTGTAATTCCGTTTGACGATATTTGCCAAGTGGGAGAAGACATCATTTTGGTGAAAGTTCAGAGGAAGGAAGTAGAAGAGTCCTGCAAGATATAGCATGGCTCCCATTGGAAATCACTAGGGATAGCAAAATAGACTTGCTTATCTTTTCCGGCTGGGTTAAAATATACATAATAAGAATGGTTTACAGGAGGATTAAATTGTGAAATGCCCATTTTGTAATGCAGAGGATACAAAAGTAATTGATTCCAGACCGGCAGATGATAATAATTCGATTCGCCGTCGCCGCCAGTGTGAAAATTGTGGGAAGAGATTTACGACCTATGAAAAATTAGAGACGATGCCATTGATGGTGATCAAAAAAGATAATTCCAGAGAGATGTATGACCGATCCAAGATTGAATCCGGTGTGGTGCATTCTTGTCACAAACGTCCGATTTCCATTCAACAGGTAGATTCTATGATCGATGAGATTGAGAACCAGATCTTCAATTTAGAAGAAAAGGAAGTAGCGACATCGGTCATCGGGGAGATGGTGATGGCAAAGTTAAAGGCATTAGATGAAGTTGCTTATGTGCGATTTGCTTCTGTATATCGTGAATTTAAAGATGTGAATACTTTTATGGAAGAAATTGGTAAATTATTAAAGAAGTAGGGGCGAGGATGTTCAAATTATTTTATCCCAAGCAACAGGTGGATTCCGCTTATGAAATCCCATATGAACACTTATATGAAACAGGTATCCGGGGTGTTATCTTTGACATTGATAACACCTTGGTTCGTCATGGAGAACCGGCGGATGAGAGAGCCATGCAGCTCTTTGACTCTTTTCACCGCATGGGGATGCAGACGTTCTTACTCTCCAACAACAAAGAACCCCGAGTCGCATCCTTTGCAAAACAGGTAACTTCTTTTTATCTCTTTCAAGGGGGCAAGCCATCGGTTCGCGGCTATGAAAAAGCGATGGAACAGATGGGTACGGATCGGGAGCATACAATATTTGTGGGGGATCAATTATTTACGGATATTTATGGGGCAAATCGTGCCGGAATCTATAGTTTTCTAGTTAATCCCATTCATCCAAAAGAAGAAATTCAGATTGTAATCAAACGATGGTTTGAGGCAATTGTGCTGTATTTTTATCATCGCCAAGAACGAAAAAGAGAGGAGCGTCATGATTAGCGGAACAACCAAGATATGTGGGGTGATGGCCGATCCGGTGGAACATTCCCTATCGCCTTTGATGCAGAATTTTTATGCAGAAAAAACAGGAGTGGATTTTGCTTATATGCCACTGAAGGTTGCAGTCGAGGATGTGGAGGCTGCTGTTTTGGGAGCGTATGCTCTGAATTTCGTGGGTATGAATGTAACCGTACCGCATAAACAGCAAGTGATGCCATATTTAAAAGAGATAGATGAGGATGCCAAAGCCATCGGAGCGGTGAATACCTTGGTTCGTATGGAGGGTGGATATAAGGGTTATAATACAGATGCAGCAGGACTGTTACGTGCTATGCGAGAAGCGAAAATCCAAATTGCAGGTGAGGACTGCATCTTGATCGGGGCGGGAGGCGCGGCCAAAGCAGCCGCTTATGTATTAGCCAAAGAGGGTGCGCAGACGGTGACGCTGCTCAACCGCAATGTAGGACATGCCATGGTCTTAGCAGAAGAAATCAATCACCGTTTTGGGCGACCGGTGATGACGGTACTGGCATTATCGGAGTATGCGTTATTACCCAAGAAATCTTATCTGGCCATTCAGTCCACCAGTGTGGGGATGTATCCGCATAGCGATCATGCCCCCATCGAAGATCCGGATTTCTACCGGATGATTCATACCGGGGTGGATATCGTATACAATCCCATGGAAACTAAATTTATGCAATATGTCAGTGCTGCGGGTGGTACGGTTATGAATGGTTTCACGATGCTGCTTTATCAGGGAATTACGGCATTTGAACTGTGGAATCCGGGTGTCAAGATATCTCCGCAGATCGTGGAAGAAGCCGGGATGCAGATGCGCAGCCGGTTGAAAGGATGAGGCTTTCCGTTATGTTAGGACATCATATGATATTGATTGGATTCATGGGAGCCGGCAAAACTCGGGTAGGAAGGGAGCTTGCCGACCGCTATCAGAAAGAGCTGATTGATACAGATCAGAGGATTGAAGCAATCGCCGGGATGAGTATCTCTCGGCTATTTGAGGTGCGGGGGGAACCATACTTTCGAATGATGGAGACCAAGGTATTGGAGGAATTGCTGCACCTAGAAGCGGGACAGGTGATAGCTACCGGAGGCGGTCTGCCTATGCGGGAAGAAAATCGGAAGCTCTTGCATGAACTTGGAACTGTGATTTATTTGCAGGTTGATGCAGGAACTATTTTACAGAGGTTACAAGGGGATGAGACAAGACCGCTTTTGCAGGGGGAGGGAGCGGAAGAGAAGATTCATGCACTTCTATCGAATCGAGAACCGATTTATAGGGGAATTGCTCACCGGATTGTGAAGGTAGATCACCGGACTCCGGAGGAGATTGCGGATGAGATTGTGCAGAGTATGAAGAAGGGAGAGAAGACGTAATGAAGATTTTAGTATTAAATGGTCCCAATATCAATTTTTTGGGAATTCGGGAAAAAGGAATCTATGGGATTCAAAATTATGAATATTTAGTAAAGATGCTGCAAGAAAAGGCAAGCTTGGAAGGGCATGAGTTAGAACTGTATCAGAGCAATTACGAAGGTGGTCTGATTGATAAAATTCAAGAAGCTTATCACAACCAAACCGAGGGCATCATCATCAATCCGGGTGCATTTACGCACTATAGTTATGCGCTCTTAGATGCATTGGCTTCGGTAGAGATCCAAAAGATCGAGGTTCATATCTCCAATGTGCATCAGAGAGAAGAATTCCGCCACCAATCGGTGACTGCCCCTGCTTGTACCGGGCAGATCGTGGGATTGGGATTAAAAGGGTATCTGTTGGCAATGGACTATCTGACAAAGCATGAGTAAAAATGTATAATTATGCAAAAACAATGAAAATGTAACTAAAGAGGCAGCCATAAGGCTAGACTAATAGTAACTATAATTTGGTAATTATGTACAAAATCAAGAAATGGTATTTGTAAAAATAATCAATAAAAAACGAAAATAAATATAAAATAACACGTAAATTTGTTAAATTTTGCTAAAAACAATTGTAAGTATTTAGTAAAAACGTCGATAGATACTTTTGGGATGTCAGTATATAATATCCCTATTGCATGCATAACATTTAACAAAGGGATTTGCTTACGTAAGAAAGGAGTTTTATGGATTTTTTAGTTTCTGGATTGTTATCCATTACGGTGGAACAGTTGATTATGTATGGGGTAGGCATTTTGCTGATCTATTTGGCAATATGCAAGGATTTTGAGCCAACGCTGCTCATGCCCATGGGATTTGGAGCGATTTTAGTAAATCTTCCAATGAGTGGAGTTTTGAATCAGAATATGGAGGGGATCGGTCAGGTCACCGGTATCATCGAGTGGCTGTTCCATGTGGGAATCGAGGCTTCGGAAGCTTTGCCGTTACTGCTATTTATCGGTATTGGCGCGATGATTGATTTTGGCTCCTTGCTCTCGAATCCGAAGATGCTTTTATTTGGGGCGGCGGCACAGTTTGGTATTTTCTTTGCCATATCAACTGCAGCACTTTTTGGATTTGATTTACGAGATGCAGCATCGATTGGTATCATTGGTGCAGCGGACGGACCGACTGCGATTTTGGTATCTCAGATATTGAAGTCACAGTACGTAGGACCGATTGCGGTAGCTGCCTATTCTTATATGGCCCTGGTTCCGGTTGTACAGCCGATTGCGATTCGCCTTGTAACCACCAAGAAAGAACGCATGATTCGCATGGAGTACAATCCCAGAAATGTATCAAAGAAAGCAAAGATTTTCTTCCCGATCATTGTTACGATCGTGGCGGGAATGGTAGCACCGATGTCCGTATCTTTAGTGGGATTTTTGATGTTTGGAAATCTTTTGCGTGAATGTGGCGTCTTAAATTCACTGAGCACAACCGCCAGTGATGTACTGGCAAACTTAGTTACATTATTATTGGGAATTACAATTTCATTCAGTATGAAAGCAGACGCATTTGTGAATATCAATACGCTGTTTATCATGGGCATCGGCCTGCTGGCATTTGTCTTTGATACGATTGGCGGTGTTATGTTTGCAAAGTTTCTCAATCTGTTTTCCAAGAAGAAGATCAATCCTATGGTAGGCGCAGCCGGCATCTCTGCTTTTCCGATGTCAGCCAGAGTGGTTCAGAAGATGGGACTGAAAGAAGATCCGTCCAACCATTTGCTGATGCATGCGATTGGCGCCAATGTATCCGGACAGATTGGCTCTGTTGTAGCGGGTGGCGTGATCTTAAACTTGATGACCGGTTTCTTAAAATAGGAGGATACGAATATGAATGAGGTTTTTATGATTTCACTGATTATAATGGGAAAAGGAATGCTTGCGCTCTTCGTAGTTCTGGGACTCTTAAGTCTGATTACGATGGCGATGGGAAAATTTTTAAAATAGAAAACAGGGGGTAATAAAATGCAGGGTACAGCTTTAGCAATATTAGGACTTTTGATGATCGTTGTATTTATGGCTTTGATCATGGCAAAAAAATTAAGCGCTTTTACATCGCTTATCATCGTCCCAATCATTTTTGGTTTGATTGCAGGGGGCGGCTTAGAAGTATTTAGCTATGCAATGGGAGGTATTAAAGGGGTTGCTTCTACATTTGCAATGATGACATTTGCAATCTTATACTTTGGAATTATGTTAAATGCCGGTATGTTTGATCCGCTTGTAACCAAGGTTGTCAAATTGGTTAAGGGCGATCCGATGAAGGTTTTGGTAGGTACTGCGATTCTTGCAGCGTTTGTTTCCCTGGACGGTGACGGAACTACAACGGTTATGATCTGCTGTTCCGCTTTGATTCCGATCTACAACAAATTAAATATCAAAAAGATTTATTTGGCTACCATCATTATCTTACAGAACTGTATCATGAACTTGATTCCATGGGGCGGTCCAACGGCTCGTGTTATGGCAACGATGAAACTGGATGCCGGCGAGATCTTCACTCCATTGATTCCCGGAATGCTGCTTTCTGCAATTTATGTAGTAGGTGTTTCTTATTACTTAGGTATGAAAGAAAGAAAACGTCTTGGAATTGTTGAATTTGATACCTCCACACTGAGTGCCAACTCCAATTTATCCGATGACGAGAAGTCTTGGAGAAGACCAAAACTTATCTGGTTTAACTTGGCTCTTACCGCAGTGATCGTTTTTGCATTGATCAAAGGTCTGGCTTCTTCTGCAATTTTGTTTGGTGTAGGTACTGCAGTCGCATTGGTTGCAAACTTCCCAAAACAGAAGGTACAGAGAAAAGTCATCGAATCCATCGCTCCGGATGCTATGAATGTTATCCTGATGGTTCTTGGTGCAGGTACCTTGATGGGTGTTTTGGATGGCTCCGGTATGTCCGTAGCAATTGCAGATTTATTGGTATCGATTATTCCTGCTTCTTTAAGCCGCTATTTTGCAGTTATTATTGCGTTAATTAGTGCACCGGGTACCTATTTCTTAAATAACGATGCTTTCTACTTTGGAATTCTTCCGGCATTGGCAGAAACTGCCGCTACCTATGGATTTACTCCATTGCAGATTGGATTTGCATCCCTGATGGGTCAGGCATTCCATTTCTTAAGCCCATTGGTTGCCTTTATCTACTTATTGATGGAATTGACCGACATCACCTTGGCAGAATACCAGGGCTACATATTCAGATGGACGATCGGTATCTTTGTGATCTTCATGGCCAGTGGTTTGTTGTTGGGTTACTTACCAATTTTATAAGAAGAATGATACAGCCGGAGCGGATTCGAGAGAATTTGCTCCGGCTATTTGCAATCTTAATGGACTAATTGTAAAAAATAGTTGAAAATGCTTGTGTTTTAGTATAGAATATAGAAGATTAAGTGAATTTCAAGGAGGAATATCAATTTATGATATCAGCAGGCGATTTTAGAAACGGTATAACACTGGAGATCGATGGATACGTATATCAGATTATGGAATTTCAGCACGTAAAACCGGGCAAGGGTGCTGCATTCGTTAGAACTAAGATTAAGAATATTATGAACGGCGGAGTGATTGAGAAGACCTTCCGACCGACCGAGAAGTTTCCGGCAGCCAGAATCGACCGGGTGGACATGCAGTATTTATATGCAGATGGAGATTTGTTCAACTTCATGAACGTAGAAAACTACGAACAGGTTGCACTCAATGATGAAGTGGTTGGGGATGCCCTGAAGTTTGTAAAAGAGAACGATATGTGCAAGGTTTGCTCTTACAATGGCAAGGTATTCTCCATTGAGCCACCGTTGTTTGT
>JAVXIV010000023.1:0-1335 GCA_036785645.1 Hungatella sp. | reverse complement strand
ATACGGAACCGGGATTCAAGGGTGATACGGCACAGGGAGCGACAAAACCTGCGGTAGTAGAGAGCGGTGCCACCGTCTATGTACCTTTATTCGTAGAGCAGGGAGATAAGATTAAGATTGATACCCGTACCGGTGAGTATCTGTCCAGAGTTTAAATTAGAAATGGAAGAGACATCTCAGAGGACCTCTGGGATGTTTTTGGCTTAGAATAGGAGACCAAGAAGATGCAGAAGATTCTGGATTTCATTATAACAGAATTAAGATCGGCGTTTCGTGCCTGCGGTTATGAAGAAAGCTATGCCAAGGTGACACTTTCAAATCGTCCGGATCTTTGTGAGTACCAATGCAATGGTGCGATGGCCGCAGCCAAGATCTACAAAAAGAAACCAATTGATATCGCCCATGAGGTCGTGGAGCAGTTGGCGGGGACTGCGATGTTTGCAGAGGTTACTGCAGTGATGCCCGGATTTATCAATTTGCGTTTGGAGGAATCCTATCTGGCTTCCTATCTGAACCGGATGTGTGCGGCAGACAAGCTGGGACTGGATGAAGTGAATCAACCGCAGACGATTATGGTAGACTACGGCGGAGCGAATGTGGCAAAACCGCTTCATGTGGGACACCTGCGAGCCGCGGTTATTGGAGAAAGCATTAAGCGCATGGGACGTTTTATCGGGCACCGGGTGATCGGAGATGTGCATCTGGGAGACTGGGGTCTGCAGATGGGACTGATCATTGAGGAACTGCGTGAGCGCAAGCCGGAGCTACCTTATTTTGATGAATCTTATGAGGGAGAATATCCTACAGAGCCGCCATTTACCATCGGAGAGCTGGAAGATATCTATCCGACTGCCAGTGGCAAATCCAAGAATGATGAAGACTTCAAAGAACGGGCACAGATGGCTACTTTTCGCTTACAGAGCGGCTATGCGCCATACCGCGCGATTTGGCAGCATATCATGAACGTATCTCTGGTGGATTTAAAGAAGAATTATGACAACTTAAATGTTTCCTTTGACTTGTGGAAAGGGGAGAGTGATGCACAACCCTATATTCCGGAACTGATTCAGAATTTGATGGATCAGGGGTTGGCTTATGAAAGCCAGGGAGCTTTGGTGGTTGATGTGACCGAAGAAACCGATGCGAAGGAACTTCCTCCCTGTATTGTGCGCAAGTCCGATGGTGCGGCACTCTATGCCACCTCTGATCTTGGAACGATCATTGAGCGAGAGCAGAATTATCATCCGGATATGTATATTTATGTGGTGGATAAACGTCAGGAGATGCATTTTACGCAGCTCTTTCGCGTCGCAAAGAAAGCAGGCATCGTAGGAG
>JAVXIV010000022.1:0-16613 GCA_036785645.1 Hungatella sp. | reverse complement strand
ATTTCTCAAATCCCGAATGTCCCTAAGCATATTTTCCGTGGCTAACATATCAATGATAAGCTTTAAATCCACTATATTCTCACCTCGTTTTTTCAGCTCAGCATATATGCATTTCAAATTAACAATAGAATGGTGTAATGTCGTAATGAAGAACAGGCGATCACATATATATACACTGCTACTTGTAATCACAGCCGCCTTATTGATATCTTTCGTTCCACTTTCATATTGCTGTAAGGTCGCAGATTTACGCCTGATCTTTTGGATAACTCACTCTGGGAATACCCACATTGCTTTCGTCGTCTCTGCGATCTGGTTGTATGCATCTCGCGGCTTAGAATAGCATTCATAGCTCATGATATCTCTAAATGACCTTCCGGTCTTCCATTGAAAAAAAGCCAGAATCCATCCGCTTCCGAATTTATCTGCATAACCGCCGGTGATAAACAGATTCATAAATTCATCTATGTCCATTCTCCTAAATGAATTTTAAAGGGAGACTACGATACCGTGGTACCGTCCATCTCCCTTATTGACTGATTTTATCGTTGTCCGCCAACCTCAGACCCATTCGTCCTGCATTTCTTTCGGATTTAAGGTGTCAGCCACACCAGCGAGTTGACGCTCGCTTTCCTATAATTATTATACGCAATAGCATCGAAAATAGCAATCTATTTTTTCTCGGTAACAATCGCCTCATCAATGGCTTTCCCAATATCATGACGCATATATTTATGATCAAATTGGATCCATTCTGTTGCTTCATAGGCATTGGCTCTGGCGGTTTTTAAGTCTTTCCCGGTCGCCGTCACACCCAGCACCCGTCCGCCTGCAGTCACGGTGTTTCCCTCTGCATCGTAGGCTGTTCCGGCATGGAACACATAGTATCCGTCCTGATTTTTAAAATGCTCAAAGCCGGTGATGGGATAACCTTTTTCATAATGTTCCGGATATCCGGCGGAAGCCAGTACCACACAAACAGCCGCATTTTCCTCGAATTCCAAGTGAATCTGATCCAAAGTGCCATCGATGCAAGCTTCAAATACATCTATGATGTCATTCTTCATTCGGGGAAGCACCACCTGCGTCTCCGGGTCGCCAAATCTGGCATTATACTCCAAAACACGCGGGCCATCCTTCGTCAGCATCAGACCAAAAAAGATGATCCCTTTGAAGGTTCTGCCCTCTGCTTTCATGGCATCCACCGTGGTCTGATAAACGTATTTTTGGCAAAACTCATCTACCTCTGTGGTATAGAAGGGACTGGGAGAAAAAGTGCCCATCCCACCGGTATTCAATCCTTGATCTCCATCTTTTGCCCGCTTGTGATCTTGGGCAGAAGTCATGATCCGGATGGTATCCCCATCTACAAAAGAAAGTACCGAAACCTCTCGTCCGGTCATAAATTCTTCTACTACGACGCGATTACCGGCAGAACCAAATTGTTTATCCAACATAATCGCTCGGATTCCCTCCTGGGCTTCTGCCAAGGTGTGACAGATCAAAACTCCCTTACCCAGCGCCAAACCATCGGCTTTTAATACGATTGGCATCTGCGAGGTCTCCAGATAGGTGAGTGCCTCCTCCGGATGATCAAAGGTTTCATAGCCTGCAGTGGGGATGTGATATTTCTTCATCAAATCCTTGGAAAATGCTTTGGAGCCTTCCAGAATCGCCGCATTTTTTCGCGGTCCAAATATACGCAGACCGGCTTGTTCAAACACATCCACCAAACCACCCACCAGAGGATCGTCCATACCGACCACGGTCAGATCGATGGCATTTTCTTGTGCAAAAGCCAACAAGCGGTCAAATTCCATGGCGGAAATAGGGACACATTCTGCATATTCTGCAATTCCGGCATTGCCCGGTGCACAGTATATATGATCGACTCTGGAACTCTGTGCAATCTTCCAGGCAATCGCATGTTCACGGCCACCGCCGCCTACTATCAGTACTTTCATTTCGACCTCCTATACGGAACTTATGGAACCGGTCATGTATTTGCAATCTTTTGAATCGCCATAGGCAAAATCACCCACTCGGCCTCTTCCATCACTCTTTTTTGTAGGGACTCCGGGGTATCGCCCTCTAACACATCCACGGCTTTTTGAAAAATGATGGAACCGGTATCCATCCCCTCATCTACATAATGCACGGTGGCTCCGGTTACTTTCACACCGCGTGCAAGTGCTGCCTCATGAACCTTCAATCCGTAGAACCCAACTCCACAAAAAGACGGAATCAGGGAGGGATGAATGTTGATCATGCGATGTTCATATTGTTCAATCATACATTGCGGTATGGTTACCAAGAAGCCTGCCAACACAATCAAATCCAATTGGTACTCATTCACCTGCTCCAAAAAAGCTTGATTAAAAGCATCTCGGCTCTCGTATTCCTTGGGGGAGATCGCCACAGCTTCAATGCCATGCTGCCTTGCACGTGTCAGAGCATAGGCATTGGGGTTATTGCTCATCACAACCCGAATCTCTGTATTGGTAATTGTTTTATGATCGATGGCATCTAAAATAGCTTGAAGATTGGTTCCGCCTCCGGAGACCAGCACTCCAACTCTTAGCATAACGTCACGCCCTTTTCTCCGGCTTCCACAGATCCCACTTCATAGCAGGTTTCTCCGGCTGCCCGAATTGCTTTCATAGTCTTTTCTACGTCCTCCGGGTTCACAGCCAAGATCATACCAAGTCCCATATTGTAGGTATTATACATCATCTCTTCCTCAATTTTACCTTTTCGTGCCATCAACCGGAAGATTGCCGGAACCTCATAACTGTTTTTATTCACCGTTGCATGAAGACCATCCGGCAGCATACGCGGAATATTCTCATAGAAACCTCCTCCGGTGATGTGACTGCATGCATGGATCTTCACGCCTGCTTCTTTGATACTGCGCAGGGTTTTTACATAGATCTTGGTCGGCTCTAAAAGAGCTTCTCCCAAGGTTCTTCCTAATTCTTCGTAATAGGTATTCAGACTTTCTTCGTTCATAGCAAATATCTGACGAACCAGTGAAAAACCATTGCTATGTACTCCGGAAGAAGCAATTCCAATCAGAATATCGCCGGTCTGTAAGTCTTGTCCGGTAATCAAGTCTTTTTCATCCACCACGCCCACTGCAAATCCCGCCAAATCATATTCATCTTCCGGATAGAAACCGGGCATCTCTGCAGTCTCACCTCCGATCAGCGCAGCACCGGACTGTTTGCAGCCTTCTGCTACACCTCCTACGATAGTTGCAATCTTCTCCGGAAAATTCTTGCCACAAGCAATGTAGTCCAGAAAAAACAAAGGTTCCCCACCGGCACAGGCAATATCATTGACACACATCGCCACACAGTCAATACCGATTGTATCATGCCGATCCATCAAAAATGCGAGTTTTAATTTTGTTCCGACGCCATCTGTGCCGGAAACCAAGGTTGGTTTTTCCATATTTTTAAATGCTGACATGGAAAATGCACCCGAAAATCCGCCAATTCCACCGAGTACTTCCGGCCGCATCGTCCCCTGTACATACTTTTTCATCAATTCTACCGACTTATACCCTGCTTCAATATCAACTCCGGCTTTCTTGTAATCCATCTTCTTTCCTCCGTTTTCATGGGTGTGGTATCTAGTGCGCAAGATATTCCTTATAACCGAGCTGTTCCAGCTTCTCAGCTTTTTTTACAACCTCATTTTTGAGTGTCTCCGAATATTCTTTGAGACGTATTAACAGTTCCGGATCGGAGGTTGCCAAAATCTTAGCTGCTAAAAGACCGGCATTGGTGCCACCATTGATGGCTACGGTTGCCACCGGAATACCGGATGGCATCTGTACAATCGAATAAAGAGAATCTACACCGCCCAGATCAGAGGTCTTCATCGGAATTCCAATCACCGGCATCGAAAACAAAGCGGCACACATACCCGGAAGATGGGCTGCTTTTCCGGCTCCCGCAATGACGACCTTAATCCCTTTTTCTTCCAGACCTTTGGCATATTGAAAGAATATATCCGGTTCCCGATGTGCAGAAATCACCGTAATCTCAAACGTTACTCCAAGTCTTTCCAAGATATCTGCTGCCTGTGCCATAATCGGCATATCCGAATCACTGCCCATTACAATGCTAACTTTCGCCATAGTAAATTCTCCTTTTTATTGATAAGTATCAATTATAAGTAGTGCTAATTAATGATGTTTTACTTATTAGTTATCATACTAGCTTTTATCTTTTACGTCAATGGTTTATTTAGTTCTTCCGTACCCAAAACAACAAATTTTCCGTTTTCAATAATTGCCTGTGTCTCCCCTCCTGCGGTTACTGCCGTGATGCAGTCCAGTTCCCGATAAGGAATGGTGATGTCCGTATGACAGTTAAAATACGCCTTAGATAAGTCTTTTTTTCTAAGCAAGGAGATCTCATTGTCCCGTGCGATGATTTCCTTCCCATCCGGGTTGTATACGGCACAATCTTCTGACCAGCTATAGCAAGTATCTCCGACTGCAAAATGAGGCCCCATCTTCTCTACAATTAAGATCGGCAGGCGATCGATGATACCAAATTTTTGTGCCATCGCATAAGCCACGGTGTTGGTTCCGATCGCAAATTCTCCCATAGGCAGAGTCTCGTGGTTCTTTAAAATCATTTGCCTGATCAAGTCCCGCCCCTGCAAGGCATCCGAGAAATTATCACAAGAATAATCCGTCACTTTACCCTCTATAAACTGCAGCTGCAGATTCTGAAAACGAATGTCTCCGATATAGACGCTGCTCACTTGGAGCAGTCCCTCCGTTCCTGCCAGCAGTGGAGAAGTAAAGACTTCTCCCAGTGGGATATTGACATCTGCTACACAATTTTCAAAATTGGTCTGCTGCTCGGGGTGCGCGAGTGGATGCAGCTTTACGCGAAGATTTGTGTGGTTTTCACCCTTTCCGGTAATCGTGACATAATCAGCTCGGTCTAAGACATCGATGATCTGCTGTTGGATCTGCTTGTAAATTTCATAATCCAGCGTATTAATCTTGATCATTTCTTCAAAGATCTCCGCGAAATCGGATCCGATTTCCGGTCTTGGAAATGCAATAATCGTGAAACTGGTCTCATCTCCCGGAATATATTGATTCACAAGACGAGCTGATTCATTGGCTAAAGTCAGCGTTAGTTTCTCCTGCTTCTCCGTGAGTGCATAAGCTTCCGGCTTATTTACCGGTGAAAAGCCTTCTTCTCCAAAAGTTTCAATGACTGCGGGACCGGCATATTCTCCGGCTTCTTTTTGGTATGTTTCATAAGCCACCTTGAGCACTGCCAGTTTGCGATCCACCAAGGCCTTCTTCATATAGAGTGCGCTGTCATAACGATGATCATATTCGTATTGTTTGTTGGGTGAGGTACTATAGTAACCGACTTTCCGACTGGGGTTGCGATTGATCACCCAAATCGGTGCACGATAAAGAATGGGTTCCAGCCCCATTGCCCGAAAATTCTCAATCGCTTTTAAAATCATACGTTCATAACCCAGTTCACAGCGAATGACCACTGTCTTTTTTTCGGACAAAGATCTCCCCATCACTTCAAAACCTTTGCGATACCCCTCGGTATAGGTATTGGCCATCTTTGCAATCGTTTCTTCCGGCAAATGATTGAGAAAGTCTGCCGTTTTCCGTTCGGATTCCCCAATATATTCGCCAAATCGATATAAATACCGCAGATCTGAAAGGTCAGAATTCGTAATCAAGTCCACTGCAAAAGATAACGTAGGATCCAACCCCTCCCGTACTCGGTAAGTCACGGTCAGGTCACTGTAATCACTGACAAACCAGTATAAAATGTCTTGAATGGTCTGTACCTTAGGCAGTTCTTCTTCAAATAGATTGTAGATCTCGATGAAAACTTCATTGAGAATCGTCAGATCCGTCAGTCGGCTTTCGTAGGCAAATACAATTTGACCGCGCAGCTCCGCATAGAGAAAAGAAAGAAGAGCTCCATAATCTGCACCCAGCATGCGCACCGCATAAGCCGGATTCGCGTAGCTAGTCTCATAAGCCTCAGGCAAAATATCTTTATACAGTTTATGATTCCAATCCTGTAGTACCTCCATACTCGCCTGATCCAATCTCCCGGCTGCCAGTTCTTCATATAAGGTTCCGATCATGGTGATAAACTTGGCCGTCTTTTGAAAATAGGTACGGTAAGGTTCCGGCACGGAATCTTCGGTGATAACCGTAAGAATTCGTTCCATAGAAAGATCATAACGCTCCTTGACGGATTCGTTTTCTGCTTGAAACAATATTTGATAATTCATAACTTATCCTCTCATTCCTATCATCATCATAAACAGCCAAAATACGATCACGATGGTACCGATCACAATTCCAATCTTGGCCAATATGTAATTCATGTCTTTCTCATAAAAAGAAGCGACACCATACCAGACTGCAAATACACTGACCAGCAGACTGCAAAAACCGATGGCTGCCACATATAGTTCGGCTGCCCCCATTGCTCGCACACTTGCGTATACTCCGGCGATTAAAAGTGCAGCTCCCGCCAGCGCAAGTCCGATCGCGATACGGCTTCTTGGGGCCAGGGGCTTCTTCACATAAGAAACTCTGGTATTTAGATAATCCGTATTCTTTTTATGGGAAGCAGCTCGCCTCGACCTTCTATCTTGCACGCAGTCTCCTCCTTATCCGGATCTTTTGTACTATTTTGTAGAGCCAAAATCCTAAAATCACTCCACAGGTATTCAAAAACAAGTCATCCACATCAAAACTGCCCACGCGAAAGATCAGTTGTGTCAGTTCAATACAAAGACTGAGACTAAATCCCAACAGAAATGCATTCTGCCAGTGACGCCCCCTTCTGCTGACAATCGGTAAAATAAAGCCAAAAGGCATAAATCCGGCAACATTTCCCACCAGATTCCATAATACTGCCTGCATTCCCAACTGTTCCCGATAAACATAGAAACGCCGTATCTCCCGAAACAGCGTCAGATTATAGGCATAGTTTAAAGGCTCATTGCCGCTTCTCCCAAATGATTCGGAAAAGAACATGAAATAAGTTAAGGCAATCAGGTAGAAAATAAAAAGCACCCAGCCCAATTTCTGATTTTTCGTTGTATTTCGAATCATAGATAAATTCCGCCTATTCTGATATAAAAGAGCAGCATCCACCATCCGCAGATACTGCTTCCTTCTGTTTTAAAAAGTAATCTCAGATTTTCGTTTCAACAGGATCGCACCGCTGACGATCGCCATCGCTCCGGCCGAAAGACCCGCTACTATCATGATGATTCCGATTGCAATATTGGAAACGCCTATATTTCTCATTGTTTTATACACTTTTTCCATCATCTTCGTCTCCTTAATCCGATCAGTTTTTTGCTCCATACTGCACATAATACGCATCAATGGCTGCCTTGATCGTGTCATCGATCACGATCGTACCGTCGCAGTTCCGATTGTATAAATGTTCTACAACCTCCGTCATACTCACGATGGCATTGGCTCTAAATCCGTATAGTCCCTGAATTTCTTCCAATGCACTCTTTTCGCCCTTGCCTCGCTCCATCCGGTTTAAAGATACCATCAAACCAATAATTTCTACATCGCCCTGCGCTTTGATGATTGGAAATGTCTCTTCAATGGATTTGCCGGAAGTGGTGACATCTTCAATAATGACAACTCGGTCGCCATCCTTCATCGGGCTTCCTAAAAGAATACCGGCATCTCCATGATCTTTGGCTTCCTTGCGGTTGGATGAGTATTTGATATCCTTGCCATATAATTCACTAAATGCCATCGTAGTTGCAACGCTCAGAGGAATTCCCTTGTAGGCCGGTCCAAATAAGACATCAAAATCAGTCCCATAGTTGTCATGAATGGCTTTGGCATAATATTCTCCCAATCTACGCAATTGGCTTCCGGTCACATAAGCACCCGCATTCATAAAAAACGGGGACTTTCTTCCGCTTTTCAATGTAAATTCGCCAAATTTCAAAACCTTGCTTTCTACCATAAACTCTATAAATTCCTGTTTATACTGTTCCATATGATTTCCTCACTCTCCTAATGCAAAACCTCGAGCTGCTCATCGCACAGCTCCGATCAATTGATTCATATCTTCCAATCCGTAGCGCTTCATATAACTTCCCATTCCATCCACAATCTGTTCTGTTGCATAAGGATTATGGAAATTGGCAGTTCCTACCGCAATCGCAGTGGCGCCCGCCAACATGAATTCAATGGCATCATCCGCCGTCATAATCCCCCCCATCCCAATGATCGGAAGTTTTACGGCCTGTGCAACCTGATACACCATACGAACCGCCACCGGTTTCACGGCCGGTCCCGATAGACCGCCGGTTTTGTTCGCCAGTGCAAAGGCTCGTTTGTGAATATCAATCTGCATTCCGGTCAGTGTATTGATGAGTGACAGGACATCGGCACCACCGGCTTCTGCCGCTTTGGCCATCACCGTAATATCGGTCACATTGGGACTGAGTTTCATAATAATCGGCTGTTTCGCATGCCGCTTTACTTCTCTGGTAATGGCTTCCACCGCTCTTGGATCCTGACCAAATGCGATGCCGCCTTCTTTGACATTGGGGCAAGAGATATTGATCTCTAGTAAATCTACCGGTTCATCGGACAGCCGCTCCACAACTTCAAGATAGTCTTCGGTTGTCTTTCCGCATACATTTACAATAATCTTGGTATCATACTGTTTCAAGAAAGGAATATCACGTTCCGCAAACAGTTCGATTCCGGGATTTTGTAATCCGATGGCATTGAGCATCCCGCCATAGGTTTCAGCAATGCGCGGGGTAGCGTTGCCCGGCCATGGGATATTTGCTACCCCCTTGGTGACCACAGCTCCCAATCTGTTTAAATCTACAAAATCGCTGTATTCCGCACCGGATCCAAAGGTTCCGGATGCTGTCATCACCGGGTTCTTCAGTTCCACACCGGCTAAATTTACTTTCATATTGATCAAAGTTCCACCTCCTCTGCACGAAATACCGGACCATCCTTACAGATTCGTTTATTATGAACCCGGGAATGAGCATCAATTTCCATAGATTGGCAGACACAAGCCAAGCATGCACCAATTCCGCAAGCCATCTTCTCTTCTAAGGAAAGATAACATTCTATTCGATGCTCTTTTGCATAAGCTTTAATTGCCCGCAGCATCGGGGTCGGACCGCAGGCGAAGATCACATCTGCTGATAAATGATGTTCGGAAATTGCGTCCAATACATTGCCTTTGGTGCCACTACTTCCATCCTCCGTGGCTAGGTAAACCTTCCCATAGGCTTCAAATTCTTCCCTTAGAAACAGCTGATCACGATATCCCAGTATCATCTGTTTTTCACACTTTAATTGTTTTGCCAATTCGAGCATGGGCGGAATTCCGATTCCTCCACCGATCAAAAAGGCTTTCTTATCCGGAAAATCCATTGGAAATCCATTGCCCAAAGGACCCATGACGGTGATCTCATCCCCTGCCCGATATCCTGAAAATTCTTCGGTTCCGCCACCTACAACCCGGTATACCAAGCGAATTCTGCCTGCTTTTTTGTCTACCTCGCAGATGCTTATCGGTCTGGGCAGAAGCTTAGAGGCATCTTTGGGATATAGCGAGAGAAATTGCCCCGGTTTTGCCGTGACGGCAATCTGCTCACCGGCAATCCACATACTATACACATCCGATAATAGCTGCTGCTGACTTTCTATTTCGGCAATTTGTTTGATCTCGGCCATGGCGATCTCCCTTCTCTATCGTACACTGTTGATGTCAGTAACCATATCGATCACCGCTTGTCTGGATGCTTCTGCAAAATGTTCCGCTCCAAACTTCTTATATTTTTCTTGCTTATAAGCCGCAATAATCCCGCGGGAAGAATTCACAATCGCGCCTAAACCATCTTCATTGAAACAATATTTTAAGTCTTCTGCAGTGCCTCCCTGTGCACCATACCCCGGTACCAGAAAATAAGTATGCGGCATCAGATTGCGAAGGATCTTGCTCATCTCCGGATAAGTTGCACCTACCACAGCACCGATGTTGCTATAGCTTCCATCCATAGAAGCTGCGCCCCACTCTACGACCTTGTCGGCAACCAATTCATACAGCGGTCGCCCACCAATCAACTGATCCTGAAACTCCCCGCTCGAGGGATTGGAGGTCTTCACAAGCACGAATAATCCCTTATCCTCTGCAGTACAAACATCCACAAAGGGTTTCACCCCATCGGTTCCAAAATAAGGATTTACCGTGATGAATTCGGTTCCAAATCCGGAATAAGATTGACTGCCTACGGAAACCTTGCCGATATGAGCCGTTGCATAAGCGGCAGAGGTAGAACCAATATCTCCGCGTTTGATATCTCCGATCACCAAAAGTCCTTTCTTTTGGCAATAGTCTACTGTTTTTTTATAGGTCTGCAGCCCTTCGATTCCAAATTGTTCATACATTGCAATCTGAGGCTTCACTGCAGGAATCAAATCATAGGTATGATCGACAATCTCTTTATTGAACTGCCAGATCGCATCGGCTGCCCCCTCTAAAGTCTCACCCAGTTCACGAAAAGATTTCTCCACAATATAGTTCGGAATATAGCTTAACATAGGATCCAGTCCCACACAGATCGGTGCCTTCGTTTTCTGGACTTTTTCAATCAATTGACTAATCATCATATCCTCCTTGGTCTTATAACTCTCTCTTCTTTATTCTTTCCCATTTTAGCATAAGTCATAAGGGTATTCAAGCAAGAATTTCCTATAAGAGTCCCGATATAAGCGGAACGACCAAAACCGTCATAAGTCCTGCTACCGCAATTGCCAAGCTGCTCATTGCCCCCTCAATCTCACCTAGTTCCAAAGCTTTCGCGGTTCCAATCGCATGAGCAGAAGTCCCAAGTGCAAGCCCCTTGGCAATCGGATCGTGAATGTGGAAGATATGAAAGATCAGCTCCGCAATCATATTGCCCAAGATCCCCGTAATTACGATGCTGACCACCGTCAGAGTAACCATTCCCCCGGCTTCCTCGCTCACTCCCATACCGATTGCAGTTGTAATGGATTTCGGAAGCAGCGTCACATAATGTTCATGACTCAAACCAAATACCTTGCAGAGTGCAAAGATGCTGCATGCACTGGCAGCCACCCCGGATGCAATACCACCCAGTACCGCAATCCAGTTCTCTTTTAAAAGATTTAACTGCTTATAGAGCGGAATCGCCAGACATACGGTGGCCGGAGTCAAAAAGTAACTGAGGTATTTTGCACCCTCATTATAATCGGCATAATCAATCTTGAGACCAAGCAGAACCAGGATCGTCAAAATAATGGAAATAAGCAGTGGATTCATCAGAGCCAGCTTCGTCTTCTTTTTGATCCATAGACCGATCAGATAGCTTCCTATGCTAAGCACCAAACCAAAATACAGGGAATTCTGCAATAATTCTTTCATACTCGTTTTCCTCTTTTCCAAGTTTTGGAAAGGATCCATTCAGTAAATTTACCGGTTACAACCATCACGATCATCGTGGAAAGTACCGAGATCACAATCAGCGGAAGCAGTATTGTTTTCATAACATCATAGTCTTTTATGAGACCAACGGAAACCGGAATAAACATCATCGGCATCGTATCCAACAAAAAATTGCCCACATCTTCCACATCTCTGATCTTGATGATCCCGGAGCATAAACCGAACAGCATCAAAAATAAGCCATAGACTCCGGCCGGAATCGGAAGTGGTAAGATTGCATTCAACACTTCCCCTATCATGGTAATACCAAATATGATACAAATCTGCTTGATATAATTCATATAATTTTATCTCCTGTCCTTACTTTCTTTATTTTGGCACCGAATTGGATTGAAATATGAGGTTTATCTGTTATATACTGTAACAAAAGAATCCGGAGGAAGCAATATGAACATCATTCAAACGACACAATTGTCCGCTTTTCAAAAAAATGATCTCGCCGCTCTGCTGAAATCTTGTCGGGAAGCAGAATCGCTCTCCCTGTCTGCACCTACGGAAGATGGATTGGAATATTTTCTCCTGTATGAGCAAGAATCTCTGATCAGCTTCTTGCTACTCTTTTTCCCAGAGGAAAGCCGCTGTGAATGTTCTGCTTTTACGCTGCCGCTTTACCGAAAGAGGGGCTGCTTTTCTGATCTGCTAGATGCCGCATTCCTCTTTCTGGATGCTTATGAAGAGCTGCACCTGTGCGAAACCGCATTCTATTTTTTGAGTGATCCTCATACCCCCTCTGCACAGGCAGTGCTGCGGGCAATCGGTGCTGTTTATCAGTATGAGGAATATAAGATGGTACGACCGCTTCTGCTATCCGATGCCGCCTATACGGCGCAGGTCACAATCCTAGAAACCGAACCTCACATCTTCACGGCCGTTTTATCCGGAAAAATCATAGGCACCTGTGTTCTGCTTCCCTCTGAATCCGAGGTTTATTTCTATGGTTTTGAGATTCGGGAGGAGGTTCGCCGCTGTGGATATGGAGAAGATTTTCTCTTGGGTATTCTGGCTAAATTGGTGGGGCACACCGCAAGTCTCACGCTTCAGGTGTCCGGTCAAAATCTGCCTGCCCTATCGTTATATCAAAAAACAGGATTTCAGATTACTGAAACCCTGTCCTATTATACTTACTGAATCCATGCTACTTTTCACACCCTTGGACTTCCTGTGCCTCTATGTTTTTTCGAATGGCAAGCATCTTCTCATCGGTCTTTGCGATCTCCTCAGCACAAATGCGCAGCTCTTCTGATATCTCGGCGGAATCAATCACTTCTTTTTTATATTTTAATTGATGATCCAAACTGGCCCAAAAGTCCATGGCAATGGTTCGAATCTGTACCTCAACCCGCATTCGTTTTTTCTGATCCGAGAAAAAAACCGGAATCTCAATGATCATATGATAACTGCGGTAACCATTGGGTTTTGGATTCTTGATGTAGTCTTTGATTGCAATGATGGTGATATCATCTTGTCGGATCAGCATGTCTGCCACCTGATAGATATCGTCGACAAACGAACAGATCACCCGAACTCCGGCCACATCATCCAAATGCTGCATCATAGATTCCAAAGAGACTTCTTCCCCACGTCTTTGCAGCTTCTCGACAATACTAATTGGCTTTTTCACTCTCGATTTGATCATCTCGATTGGATTTCTCTGATTTTTTACAGATAATTCGTCATTTAAAACTTCAAGCTTTGTCTTAACCTCTCGGATTGCACAAGTATACATCATCATGGCCCGCTGAAACTGATAGGCTTGTGCAAGAAGGCGATCCGGAACCTGAACCACATCCGGTACCTTGACAATCGACTGAACCAACTCACTGTTGGGATTTATATTGATATTCATACCGGTCACCTCAGTTTCGATTGCTTCTTAAAGGGCTTCGGCTATGTCTGCCGCTGCATCTAACCACGTTTCTTCCAGATATTCGATCAGTCCGTGATCGACGGATTCTGCAATCTCAGGAGTAATCGGAATCTTGGCTAATACCGGAATCTGATATTCCTTTGCCACTTCATCTACATGACTCTCTCCAAATACGGAGATCTGTTTTTTGCAATCCGGACAGATCAAGTAGCTCATATTCTCTACCAGACCCAGAATCGGTATATTCATCTTCTTCGCCATATTGACAGCCTTTGCAACAATCATGGATACCAACTCCTGCGGGGAGGTAACAATGATGATTCCGTCTACCGGAAGAGACTGAAATACCGTAAGCGGCACGTCTCCGGTTCCCGGTGGCATATCGACAAACAGATAGTCTATATCCTGCCACAGAGTCTCATTCCAAAATTGCTTGACTGCACCTGCAATCACCGGTCCGCGCCAAATCACCGGATCCGTATCATGATCCAATAACAGATTGGCCGACATAATCTCAATTCCCGTGCTGCTGACAGACGGCACCATGAGACCATCCGGTGTCATTCCCACGGATCCGGCTAAGCCAAATGCCTTGGGAATGGATGGTCCGGTGATATCTGCATCTAAAATACCGGTTTTATAACCCTTAGCATTCATCTTCACTGCCATCAGAGCCGTAATGAGGGACTTCCCGACACCTCCCTTACCACTCACAACACCGATCACTTTCTTGACAGAACTAGCCGGATTCAAAGCCTCTAAAAAACTGGTTTGTTCTTCTGTTCTGCTCCCGCAATCCTCTCCACAGCTATTGCAGTCATGAGTACAATTCTCACTCATCTTACTCCTCCTATTTCCCGGGTGAAAGCTTTCTCCCCCGTATCATTTTTGTGATTCCTGCTGTTTCCATCGCTTTTACAATACTGTAAAACAGCATGGCATTTATGGGCCACATCAACAAATTTTTAAAAGCACGTATGGGAAGCAGTACCATGAATGATTTGCCATAAAGAATCTTAAGCCAAAATGTCCCAAGTATTACATTGCATATCAGTGCTACCAAAAACTCTGCCAAAAGTATCCTTTTGAATGTCATCGGTTTTTTATAGAGCAGGATTCCATAGATCCCTCCCGCCAAAATCGCATTCAAAGTAAATCCCGGAAAATAGGCTCCGGTAGGCTTTACCAAATATTTCAAAATATCCAAGGCCCCGCCAAAGAATCCGCCGCTCACCGGACCAAACAGATAATAAACGAACTGATTGGCGATGGTAGAAAATCCAATCTTGATATAATCACCGATTGCAATGGTAAAATACCCCAAGATCACAGATATGGCGGCAAACATGGCCATCGTGGTGATGGTCTTCACCTGTTTTAATTCTACATAAGAATCCGAAAACAAAGTTGCCAATTTTTTCATCAAAAAATTACCCCCTTTGCAGACCTCTTACTACAACTGGAGATAATTCTATCTTCCGATGCAGCGGGATGCGACCTGTGTACCGCAAGAAATTCTTTTCGTCCAACTGACAACTCCCTGTTCAGTCGGCACTTAACGCACACATGTCTACTCTGCTATTTAGTTATGATATCTATGGAGTATAGCATATTTAGCTTTATTTGCAAGTTCTTTTTTGCATAATACAGTAAACCAGCCAGGCAATTCCTGCTCCCATCAGGCTTCCAAATACAACATCGCTTGGAAAATGCACAAAGAGATAAAGTCTGGATAATGCAATGAATACTGCCAAAATCAGTGCAGCGATGCCCAGTTTTTTATTCTGCAGCCAGATACTTACCGCTCCTTCAAAAGACACCATCGAATGTCCTGACGGAAAAGAAAAGTCTGTAGGACTTGGAATCAATAAGGCAATGGAAGGATCCATCCAACAGGGACGCGGACGTTCAAAGAGATTTTTCAACAAAATATTGCCCAGCAAAAAACCAATTAAAATTGAAATCAGCATCGAGACACCTATCCGTCTGGTTTTTGGAATACATATAAAAAGCAGCGCCAGTGCAATCCAAAACTGTCCCATGTTCCCCAAAGAAGAGATGCTGACCATCAGTTGATCCAACCACGGTGTATGCAGATTTTGAATCCAATATAAAATTTCCATCTCTAGAGCTACCACTTCTTCACCTCCCGATTCGATAGAGAGAAAAAGTGCTCCGCAACGTTCACGGAACACCTGTTCTTTTTTATTTCAATTACATCTCACCTAAGCCGGATTTAATTGCTTTGGAGATCGTCTCCATCGCATCCGCCTCATCGGCACCATCACAGATCAAGGTAATCTCTGTACCGGATTTAATCCCGGCAGCCATCACGTTCAAAACACTCTTTGCAACAATTCTCTTCTCACCGCTCTCAATAATAACGTCACATTTAAACTTCATAGCCGTCTGAGATAATACTCCTGCCGGTCTAAGATGAAGTCCCGATGGATTTACAACTGTTAAAGTCTTTGTCAGCATATGTTTGTTCTCCTTTATCCTTATTCTGTTTCCATTTTATGGTTTTCACTGTCAAACCTTATCTAAAAGTGTATTACAAATCACTATATGTGTCAAGTCTATTCGTGCTCAATTAACGATCGATTTCAGGAAAGGAATAAACACAGCCACAATAGTTTTGCCGATAAAGTCCATACTCCTTGGAGAGCTCAAGGGAGCGCTTATAGCCTTCTCTTTTCTTGAAATCCGAAGGCAGATAGGTCACTCCATATTCTATGCCGATCCGTTCACCAATCTCGTTGAGTTTCTCTGCGGATTTCAACGGACTGATGGATAAGGTCGTCGTAAAGTAATCATATTGGCCGGCAAGTGCTACCTTGGCAGTCTCGCGCAAGCGCATCTCATAGCACTTAAAACAACGTGCTCCGCCCTCCGGTTCTTGTTCTAAACCTTTTGCTGCCATGCGAAAGCTCTCCGGATCATAGCTTCCGGATACAAATTCCACCGGATTTTGAAAAGTCATCTTCTCAATCAGCATTTCCTGCTCTTGTGCACGTTTTAAATAGTCCTGGATTGGATAAATATTAGGATTATAATAATAAACCGTTATGTTAAAATACGATGATAAATATTCCAATACATAGCTGCTGCATGGTGCACAGCTGCTATGAAGCAGCAAAGTTGGAATCCGGTGTTGTGCTGTCTGTCGTTCAATGATACGGTCT
>JAVXIV010000021.1:0-16676 GCA_036785645.1 Hungatella sp. | reverse complement strand
GGGATTTATCTTTGGGAGAAACTGGAAACATTTGTGGAGCAGCATGACGGTGCTGTGGCACATCGCGGAAGAGGTCTGATACAAGGGGTGGAATTTCGGGAGTCGGTGGCTCCGATCGTTAAGAAAGCATTGCTGGAGAACCAATTGATTCTCATAAGTGCCGGTGCGCATATCATCCGTTTTGTACCACCGCTCATCCTAGAAGAAGCTGATGTGGATTTGATGTTGGAAAAATTGGAAAAATCAATGTGATAGACAGAGGAGAACAAAAAATGGAAGGCTCTATGATTCGAATATCCAAGGAACAGGTATCCGGAATTTTACAGCAGGGGGTAAAGCCTGCGGCGATCTGTCAGAATGGCGATACCGTGATCTTTGAAACTCGGGATTGCTATGACGATGCCGTTACATCAGAGACCAGACCCCTGGGGGATCGGGAAAACACGATTGAAAATCCGGCTACCGGACCGCTTTATGTAGAAGGAGCAATGCCGGGAGATGTGCTGAAGGTAGAAATTTTGAATATAACATTGAGATCTTGGGGGGTGATGCGTTCTTCCCCGGTTTGTGGAGTATTTCATGAAGATTTTACGAACCGTACTGCCAGGATCTTTGCATTAAAAGATGGAAAAGCCATATTTGATGATATCTTGACCTTGGATTTAGATCCTATGATTGGTGTGATTGGAACGGCTCCTGCCGGAGCGGGTATTACCACAGATACTCCGGACAGCCATGGTGGCAATATGGATTGCAGAAAAATCGGAAAGAATTCGACGCTCTATCTACCGGTTTTTGCGGAGGGAGCTTTGCTGTCTATGGGCGATCTGCATGCCCTGATGGGAGACGGAGAAGTTTTCATCTGCGGACTGGAGACGGGGGGAGAGGTAACCGTGCGTGTGACAATCCTGAAAAACTGTAATTTACCGACTCCTTTTTTACACTGTCGGGATCGGGTTATGACACTTTATTCGGCCAAGACCTTGGATCAGGCGGGAGAGGGGGCGGCCAAGGCAATGAAAAATTTTGTAAAACGGGCTATCGGATCGGATGATTTGGCAGCCGGAATGCTGATGTCTTTGCTCTCCGATATGGTAGTTTGCCAGGTAGTGGATCCCTTGAAAACAGTTCGCATGGAATTCCCGATGAAAATACTCGAAAACTATGGCTATCAGCTGCCATAATTGCTATAATGGGTGCTGGGGATAAAATGAAACCAGAAGGGATTTTTGGAGATGTTAAAGCAAAGGACGATGTATCTGGATGTTGCAAAAGGAATTGGAATTATTTTAGTGGTGCTGGGACATATGTATCAATTTTTTCCGTATGGCGGCCGAGTCAATAGCATAATAGCCAGTGTTCATATGCCGCTTTTTCTAGTTATAAGTGGCTATTGTGTGACGGTGAAAGCAGAAGAAAGCCCTTCGGGGTTTATAACAAAAAAGTTTGATCGATTGATAAAACCATATTTTGCGTTTGCAGTTCTTTCGCTTTTATTGTACTGGCCGGAGAATGCAGCAAGAACATCTGCATATGTGAGTGGAATTTTCTTTGCCAATGGTATTTCAGCACATATAGATTTCAATACTCCCCTATGGTATCTGCCTTTTTGTTTTATGGGGACTTGTATTTTTTATTGGATACTTCGGCTTTCCGAGCATTTTAGCGATGTACGAAAACGGATTGCGGCAGAGCTATTACTTACGCTGGCTGCGATTGGACTGGGATATGCAATTCGCCATCATTATCAGAGGCTTCCTTGGAGTGCAGAACTGGCACTCATGGTTCAGGGGCTCTATCTGTTTGGACATTGGTGTAAATTACTAGAGGGGAAAATCGAAAAAAAATGGTTTGGTATTTTGATACCCGCGGCATTTCTGCTGTGGGTATTTGGAGTGAAAACCAATAGCTTTGTAGATATCAATGCGGCGAGCTTTGGTTCTATGCGCCTTTTTTATATGACAGCCGTAGCCGGAGTCTTTCTTTTGTTGGCTTTAGCGAAGGGACTGGCTCATGTGCCGGTGGTTCGATCCGTACTGTCCCTATGCGGGAAAAACAGTCTCTATATTATGGCATTTCATATTCCAACTGCTATGTTTGCTCAAGATGTGGTGCTGGGCTATATGCCAAAGCTGATTCAACAAAACTTTGGCTGCAAAAATATCATTGGAATTAGTTATCAACTGATCTGCAGTATTGCAGTCTGCTTGTTTGTCGCATTATTATGTAAAAAGACAGAGAAACCCAGAACATAGCTTATGAAAAATGAGGGATGATCATGATAGAACATATGAAGATTCAGGAATTTTTAGAGGTATTATCTTCCAAACAGCCGGTTCCGGGCGGCGGCGGTGCATCGGCACTGAGTGGCGCTCTTGCCACTGCTTTGGGATTGATGGTTGGCAATCTGACGGTGGGAAAGAAGAAATATGCCGATGTAGATCTGCGCGTGCGGGAACTCATGCAGCAGCTAGAGGAGCTGCAGGGCACCATGGTGCGTCTCGCGGATGAAGATGCCAGAGTATTTGCTCCGCTTGCGGCAGCCTATGGACTGCCACATGGCAACGCAGAAGAGAATTGTCATAAGGATCATGTGATGGAAACATGTCTTCTAGAAGCTAGTTTCGTGCCGATTCAGATGATGGAATCAGCTGGGTTGATCTTGACTATTCTAGCCGAATTGGAGGAGAAGGGCAGCGTGATGGCAGTCAGTGATGTGGGAGTAGCGGTACAATTCGCCCGCACGGCTCTCTCAGGTGCGGTGATGAACGTATACATCAATACAAAATCCATGAAAGACCGTGGGAAGGCAGAGGAAATCAATGCCCATGCCAATCGGATGATGGCAGATGGTCTGTCTGTGGCAGATCACATTTATGCGCAGATTCTAGAACGATTGAATCGCTGAATAAAAGAAAGAAGATGAAGATATGATTTTATTAAAAGGCGCAGAGGTTTCTGCTGCAATCAAGGAACAGGTGGAGATATTATTGAAGAGATCCCACGGCTGTATTCCGAAATTAGCCATAGTTCGTGTGGGTGAAAATCCGGATGATTTATCCTATGAAAGAGGCGCTAAGAAAAAACTGGAAGCATTTGGTCTTTCCGTGGAAAGTTATGCATACCCATCCGATGTTAGCGATGCGGTATTCAAGGAAGAATTTCAAACGATCAATCAGAATGAGGGGATCCACGGCATTTTGATGCTACGTCCTCTTCCGAAACAGATTTGTGAAGCGGATATCGAGAAAATGATCCATCCGGAGAAGGATGTCGATGGGATCTCACCCGCTAATATCGCCAAGGTGTTTGCCGGAGATACAACCGGCTTTGCACCCTGTACGGCAGAGGCAGTCGTGGAAGTGTTAAAGACCAATCATATCCCTATGAGCGGTCGTAAGGTGACGATTGTGGGACGCAGTATGGTAGTGGGAAAACCTCTGTCCATGCTGATGCTACGGGAAAATGCAACGGTAACGGTCTGTCACACGCGTACTGTGGATCTGCCGGGCACTTGCAGGCAGGCAGAGATTTTGATAGCAGCAGCCGGACGTGCCAAGATGCTGAATGCAGATTATGTGGGACCGGATGCTATCGTTATTGACGTGGGAATCAATGTGGATGAGGAGGGAAAACTGTGTGGAGATGTGGATCTTTTCTCTATTCAGGAGATCGCTTCTATGGCAACTCCCGTACCGGGCGGTGTTGGCGCAGTGACGACGGCAGTGCTGGCCAGGCATTTGGTGCAAGCGATGCTTGTGCAGACAGATCAATGAAAATTCATAAAACAGAAGTATCGTGAGATTTTTTAAAAGAGGACTTTGGTGTATAAAAGTTCTCTTTTTTGTGTACCATAAAGAAAACGGAAATTTCGGGAGGCAAACGAATATGTGGGGTATCATCATTGCGTTACTTTCAGGTGCGCTTATGAGTATTCAAGGGGTATTAAATACTGAGGTGACAAAACAAACCAGCATCTGGGTATCGGCGGGTTGGGTTCAGCTGACGGCTTTTTTGATGTGTATTCTGATGTGGCTGCTGGCAGGTCATCAACCACTGGGAGGTCTCTTAAAGGTGCAGCCTTGGTATATGCTGATGGGAGGAATCTTAGGAGCCTTGATTACGTATACGGTGATCAAAAGCATGGGAAGTCTGGGACCTGCTAAGGCAGCGCTGCTCATCGTTGTGGCACAGATTTTGGTGGCATACGGGATCGAAGTATTCGGTCTTTTTGGTGTGGAAAAAGTTGGATTGGAATGGAAAAAGGCATTGGGCGCAGCCATTGCAATTGGAGGAATTGTGTTATTTCGATCCTAAATATATAGGAAATCGGCGAAATAGCACTTGTATTTAATGGGTGATTTAGGTAGAATAAATATAAGACTGAAAATGGTATTCTTCTGTATCGAAAAAGGAGGAATATCATGAAAAAACAATGGTTAAAAACAATGTTGATTTTCGTATGCATGCTGGCTGCAGGCATATGTTACAGTTGCAGCCGCAGTACGGCTGCCGGATTGTTGACAGAACAGGAGATTGTGATGGAGACGGAAGCAGTTGCTATGCCAGAGGCGGAAACTTCGCTTGCAGCAGCTCCTGTGTGTTACTATGTACATATTTGCGGCGAAGTGGTATCTCCCGGTGTTTATGAGATGGAAGCGGGAAGCCGGGTGTTTCAAGTGGTGGAACGTGCAGGTGGTTTCACCGGAGAGGCAGCGAAAGGATACTTAAATTTGGCAGAGATGATTCGGGACGGCATGAAGATTGCTGTGCCTTCTGTGACGGAATTAGAAAAAAACGCAGTTTACGGAGAGAGTGCAGGAGATGAAGCGAAGAAAGTGAATTTAAACACGGCAACCAAGGAGGAGCTGATGACACTCAAGGGGGTCGGAGAAGCCAAGGCGGAGGACATCCTGCGTTACCGGGAGGATCATGGGGGGTTTCAAAGTATAGAAGAAATTATGGAAATTTCAGGCATCAAGGATGCTGCATTTCAGAAGATAAAAGATGATATCATCGTATAGGTGAAGAAGAGGTGGCATATGGCGAAGATATTGGTAGTTGACGATGAAAAATTGATTGTCAAAGGGATCCGTTTCAGTCTCGAACAGGACGGAATGGAAGTGGAATGTGCATATGATGGCGAGGAAGCGATCAATAAGGCAAAAGAGCAGGAGTTTGATGTGGTGTTACTGGATGTGATGCTGCCCAAATATGATGGTTATGAAGTTTGTCAGGCCATCCGCGAATTTTCGGAAGTACCGATCATCATGCTGACAGCCAAGGGCAATGATATGGACAAGATTCTGGGTTTGGAGTATGGCGCAGATGATTATATTACAAAACCATTTAATATTTTGGAAGTAAAAGCCAGGATCAAAGCAATTTTACGTAGAAATTCCAAGAAGAGTAAACGCGAAGCAGCGGCGGAGAATCGTGTTGTTGCAGCCGGAGAACTGAAATTGGATCGGGATAGCAGAAGAGTGTTTGTCAGTGAGAAAGAGATGAATTTGACAGCTAAGGAATTCGATCTGCTGGAACTTTTGGTATGCAATCCCAACAAGGTTTACAGCAGAGAGGCACTGCTTTCTTATGTGTGGGGGAACAAAGCGATGGATTCCGGTGACGTTCGGACGGTGGATGTGCATGTGAGACGCTTGCGTGAGAAGATTGAACCAAGTCCAAGTGCACCTCAGTATGTGCACACCAAATGGGGAGTTGGTTATTATTTCCGCGCATGAGACTAGGATGGATCCGAAGCTTTGGTCAGAATGACAGAGAGAAGAGAACACCATGAAGAAAAATCCGCAGGGTGGCAAATGGAGACGTCTAGACAATACGGCCAAGATCTTTCCGGTGATTGCCAATGAACATTTGAGCAATGTGTTTCGTATTTCCATGACCTTAAAAGAAGAGATTGTGCCGGAGCTTTTGCAGCAGGCATTGGAAGAGATACTTCCTTGGTTTCCCGGCTTCAAGGTGAAGCTGCGGCGAGGCTTTTTTTGGTATTATTTTGAGAGCAACCGCAGAAAACCGGAGATCGAAGAGGAAGTCACTTACCCCTGTAAATACATTGATCCGCATAGCAGTCCGATGTTTTTATTTCGGGTTTCTTATTACCAAGCTCGTATCAATTTAGAAGTATTCCATGCCGTGACCGATGGGCTTGGTGCGGTGAATTTTATTCGCGAATTGACTTACCGCTATCTGCAGCTGCTGCATGGAGAAAAAGATGGGGCAGAACCCGCAGGTCCGAGCGCCGCTTGCGTGACCGATGTGGAAGACAGTTATTTAAAGAATTACAAAAAGACAGCGAAGCGCAAATATAGCTCCAGAAAAGCATTTCATATTCGGGAAGAAGCGCTGCCGCTGGATGAGGAAAATATCATCCATGGATATGTGAAGCTGGCACCGTTAAAGCAGGTATGTAAGCAAAAAGGGGTCAGTATCACCAAATATTTGGTGGCTTGCTTGATCTATAGTATTTATGAGGAATATTTTCATGGGCAACCCATGAAAGAACATATCGGTGTCAATCTGCCGGTCAATTTACGGGCGTTTTTTGACTCTGAGACGACGGCCAATTTTTTTGCAGTTTCCTGTATTGAATATCTGACAAAAGCAGAAAACGCAACTTTCGACGAGGTTCTTCAAGAGGTTTGCCGTCAGATGGAGGCCAAGATCACCAAGGAGAAGATGGAGGAAACGATTTCTTACAATGTATCCAATGAGAAGAAATGGTATATTCGTATTGTTCCACTGCCCATCAAGTGGGCAGCGGTCAACTTGATTTTTCGCAGAAATGACCGCTCCCATACGATCACGCTCTCCAACATTGGGCCGATTCGGATTGATCCAAACTATCAAGATCAGATCAGGCGATGTCATTTGATCATCGGTGTGTCAAAACGTCAACCGATGAAATGCGTAGTGTGTGCCTATGAAGAGGATATTATCATCTCCTTTACCTCGGTCTATACCGATTCCAAGATTCAGGATCGGTTTTTTGGATTTCTGGAGGCACAACAGATACCGGTAGAATTGGAAACCAATGGAATTGTGAAAAAGGAAGCAGATCATGGGATGTACCCGCAGATTTCCTATGATGTGAGTCGTTGGAAGAAGATGAAGAATCTGTTTTATCTGCTGCTCCTTACCGTAGCTGCGTGTTTGGGAGTTGTAAATTATATCACATATTCCGGCTTTCTGTGGTCCGGAATTGCAATTGGCTGTATTTTGTATGCGGGTTTAACCATGCGCTATTCTATCATGCGCCATGCTAATTTGGGTTCTAAGATCCTGATCCAAACAATAGGAGCGCAGGCATTGCTGTTGGCAATTGATTTCAGCTTGGGTTATCAAGGATGGTCTGTGGAATATGCAATACCAAGTACGATCCTATTTGCGGATTTGGCCATCGTTTTTCTGATTATTGTCAATAGACTGAATTGGCAGAGCTATTTTATGTACCAGCTTACCCTTACGATATTTAGCTTTATTCCGGTGATTTTGTGGGCATCCCATCTGATTGAGCATCCGCTTATGACAATCATTACTGTGATCATCTCGGTTTTGATTTTGACGGTAACGGTATTGCTAGGGGATCGCAGAGTGAAAAATGAGTTAATAAGAAGATTCCATTTTTAGGAGAAATGCATGAGAAAAAAACAAGTGAGTGTGCGGGGAAACTTAATCCGTGATATGTTGAAGGATGTGATGGAAACTTCGCTGAAAGAACCGATCCAAACCGGCGAGTTCCGAAAAAATCCGGTGGAACCGGCTTGGAGCTGCCCACCCGGATATAGCTATGAGATCATAGATACCGAACATTTTAAGATGGAATATTTGAGACCGAGTCAGGTGGTAACAGGAAGAGTGATTTTGCAGCTTCACGGGGGCGGCTACATCGGTCCAATGAAGAATATCTATCGCAAGTTTGCCGTGGCTTATTCAAAACGCAGTATGGGCGGCGATGTGTTAACCATCGATTACCGTGTGGCGCCTAAGGATCCCTACCCGGCAGCTCTGGAGGATGCCGTTTACGCTTATCGCTGGCTGCTGGAAGAGAAACAATACCGTGCAGATCAGATCATCATCGTCGGTGACTCCGCAGGAGGCGGCTTGGCATTGGCTCTGGGATTGTATCTGCGTGACCATCAGATTTCCTTGCCTGCCGGATTGATTGCGATGTCTCCGTGGGCGGATCTGACCGGAAGCGGCGAGAGTTATGAGACGAACTATGACCGGGATCCGTTGTTTGGGGAATCTCGAGACAGTATGTTGTTTAACTCGTCTTATATTGGAGATCATGATCCCAAAGATCCTTATCTTTCTCCGATCTTTGGCAATTTTCGAGATTTTTCGCCTATGCTGATTCAAGTGGGGAGCTACGAGATGCTTTTGAGTGACAGCCAGACCGTCGCCCGCTTGGCCCAAAAAGAGCAGGTAAAAGTACGATTATCGGTTTATGAAGGGATGTTCCATGTATTTCAGATGAGTTTGAATCTGTTTCCAGAGAGCCGCGAGGCATGGGACGAGGTAAGTAGATTTCTTCAGATTCTTTACCATATTGAGAGAAAAACAGAGGGAACATCGGTGAAACGTGTGCGCGGTCACCATCGCAGCAAAAGCCTTTGGAATAGGATTCGACCATGAAGATTACGTTAGTTGTTGTTGGAAAGATAAAAGAACATTTTTATGAAGAGGCGCTTGCAGAATACCGTAAGCGCCTTAGTCGCTACTGCAAATTGGAGATCCTTCAGGTGGCCGACGAGAAGACACCGGATCAAGCGTCAGCCGCGGTGGAGAACCAGATCAAAAACCGGGAAGGCGAGCGGATTTTGGCACAGATCAAAGAGGGAACCTATGTGATCGCCTTGGCAATTCAGGGACAGATGTTGGATTCGGTTGAGCTTGCGAAGAAGATCCATTTACTGGGTGTTTCCGGTACCGGTCAGATCACCTTTGTGATCGGCGGTTCGCTGGGCTTATCCGAGGCGGTGCTGCACCGTGCCGACTATTTACTCAGTTTTTCGCGTATGACATTTCCACACCAACTCATGCGTGTGATTCTATTGGAGCAGATTTATCGTGCCTATCGCATCAATTGTGGAGAGCCTTACCATAAATAAGAGTCCGTGTTTCGCACTATTTAGAAGCTTAGAAAGGGAACTATATGATAAAAGTTAAGAATCTGTCCTACTCATTTCCGCAAAAAGAACTGTATCATGAAATTTCATTTACCATAGAAGAGAAGCAGCACTGCGCCTTTATTGGAACCAGCGGAACCGGGAAAAGTACCCTGGTGGATCTCCTGATGCACCCCGAACAATATCTTTTCGATGGAATCTTAGAGATTAGTTCCAGTGGCCGAATTGGTTATGTCAGTCAATTTTCACAACTGGATGCAGCCGAAGAAATGACCGTGTTTGACTATGTGGCGGAAGAATTTACAGCCGTGCAGCAGCGCATAGACCGGATCTGTGCGGAGATGGAAACCGCTTCCGACCTAGAGCCCTTACTGGAACAATATCAGCAAGCTCTGGATGTATTCCATAGCATCGGTGGGGATCATTTTGAAAGTAATGTAACCAAGAAACTAAAGCTGGCAAACCTCAATCAACATAGAGATCTCTCGGTATCGAAACTGAGCGGTGGCGAATTTAAACTCATTCAGGTCTTAAAGGAGATGCTGACGGTTCCGGATCTCATCATTATGGATGAACCGGATGTGTTCTTGGACTTTGATCATCTGGTTGCTTTGGGGGATTTAATCAATTCGCACAATGGGATGCTGCTGGTGATCACTCATAACCGTTATTTGTTAAATCATTGTTTCAACAAAATCATACACTTAGAGAACACAGAACTTCAAGAATTTTCCGGCAGATATATTGATTATAACTTCTCTTTACTGCAGCGTAAAATCGAATTGCAAGAATTGGCCGGTGCGGATACCGAAGAAATTGAGAGAAATCAAAAGGTCGTGGATCAAATGAGACTGGATGCAACGAACTTTATCTGTGCATCCAAAGGCAGAACCTTGGATGCCAGAGTTGCGCTGCTGCAGCGATTAGAGGCGCGCCGCAATAAAGAGCCCTTCGTGGAGATCAAACAGCCGGAGATTGTATTGGAGGCAGAGCCGGAGAGCTCGGAAGAAATCATTCTAAAAATTCATGATTACTGCCTGTCTTTTCAGGATGTGCTTTTAGAGCATGTGAACTTTGAGATGAAATCGACCGATAAGGTTGCGCTGATCGGTCCGAATGGAACCGGAAAGACGACTCTGCTTCGAGATATTTATCAAAACAATCAACCCTCTATTGAGATTGCAGCAGATGCAAAGGTAGCATTCTTGTCTCAGCTTCAAGGGGAAATGTTAAAGGAATCGCATACCATTCGCGAAGAGTTTTTCGAAGCCGGATTTCAAACGCGGGAAGAGATGGAAGCATATCTTGCAGACTATGGATTCACGGAAGAACTCATGAATCAAAAGATAGAATTGCTCTCCGGCGGAGAGAAGAATCTTCTTCAATTGGCGAAAATCGCGATGAGTAAAGCAAATTTTTTGCTTTTAGATGAGCCTACCGGTCACATGGATACGTATTCTCAAATTGCATTGGAGCAAGCAATCTCACAGTATAAGGGTGCTATTTTGATGATCTCTCATGATTTCTATTCAATTGTCAATGGCATGGATTATGTAATTCTGATTGAGGATAAGACCATTCGCAAGATCAGTATCCGCAAATTCCGCAAGATGATTTATGCAAATCATTTTGATAAGGATTATTTGGAAGTGGAACAAAAAAAACAGGTGGTGGAGATGAAAATAGCGACTGCATTAAAAAACAAGGATTTTGAACTTGCAAAAGTGTTATCTGAAGAATTGAAGATGTGGAATAAATTATTGTAAAATCCCAATAGCAGGTATTTTTTGACCAAGCCTCTTCATATATTGAAGAAAGAGGAGGCGAAGCGGTGGAGAAAAAAGACGAGCTAATCAAGATTTTTTCGAAAGAGATTCGTGCTATATTGGCACAGATACAGGTGGATTTTGAAGAGGTGCAGGAGATTCGTTTAAGGGTACATGCACCTCTTTTGATGGTTTATCGCAATCAGGAGTATTATGTGAGCCCGGATGGCAGACTGAGCCGGTTCGCGGCAGATGCCTATCTTGCATCCAGAGAAGAATTACGCGAAACCATGGAGTATATCAGCAATTATTCTCTTTATGCATTTGAAGAAGAGATGAAGCAGGGGTTTATCACCATTCAGGGTGGGCATCGAATTGGAATCGCAGGCAAGACGATTGTGGATGACTGCGGAATTCGCACGATGAAATATATTTCCTTTATCAATGTACGGCTGTCGCATCAGATCAAGGGCTGTGCTTCTTTTGTGTTACCCTATTTATATGAAGCTGGAGATATTTTACATACGCTGATTATTTCACCTCCCCGATGTGGGAAAACCACACTGCTGCGGGATCTGATCCGACAGGTTTCCAATGGAACTGAGGCAGAACCCGGTATGAATGTAGGCGTCATTGACGAGCGATCTGAGATTGGCGCCTGTTATCAGGGAGTTCCGCAAAATGAACTGGGAATTCGCACGGATATTCTGGACTGCTGTCCCAAAGCCAAGGGTATGATGATGTTGATTCGCACGATGTCTCCCCGGGTAGTGGCCGTCGATGAAATCGGAAGCCGAGAAGATTTAGAGGCTATGGAATATGTGATGAACTGTGGATGCAAACTGATTGCTACGGTTCACGGCAATTCCGTGGAGGACATCAAACAGAAACCGATTTTGCGCAAACTGGTGCAGGAGAGAACTTTTGAGCGCTATATTGTTTTAAATAATAAGGGGCGGATTGGACACATTGATCAGATTTATGGGTCTCACGGAAACCAGTTATATCGATCGGATGGGGCGGCCTATGTTACTTAAAATTCTAGGCAGTATCTGCGTGATTACCGCATCCAGCGGACTGGGCTTTTGGATGGCAAAGCAGTGGGCAGAGCATGTGCGGGCATTGGAAGAACTGCGCAAGATGATTTTTCTCTTAAAAGGGGAGATTCTCTATGCCCATGCGCCGCTTGCTGAGGCACTCTCCAGAGTGGGGAGAAGGTCGCCGGGATCTTTGGGAGATCTGTTTACAGCAGTATCCGATCGAATTGAACATCAGCGGGGCGAGCAATTTTATACGATGTGGAAAGAAGAAATCGGGCAGCTGGGCAATCGCTCGGCACTCTCGGAACAAGACCGGCAGGAACTGATGGGATTTGGGGAACATCTGGGTTATCTGGATCTGGAAATGCAGGAGCGGACGATTTTACTTTATCTGGAACAGCTGGATCCGGCAATCGATTATCTAAAGGAACACCAAAGAGAAAAAAGTCATCTCTATACCAGTTTGGGTATTATGGGAGGACTTTTTCTTACGATTATCATGTGCTGAAGGAGGAAGGCATGGGCGTTAATTTGATCTTTAAGATTGCAGCAGTGGGCATCTTAGTATCGGTCATCTGTCAGGTTCTAAAGCACAGTGGAAGAGAAGAACAGGCTTTTCTGACGAGTCTGGCGGGACTTATTTTGGTGCTGTTTTGGATGGTGCCTTATATTTATGAGTTATTTGAAACCATAAAAAATCTGTTTGCATTGTAGGTGAGAGCATGACGGTGGTTACCATATCGATCATCGGACTGGTGGCGGTGCTGCTGGCAGTTCAGTTAAAAGGCACCAAGGGGGAGTACGGAACCTATCTGGTGATGAGTGCGGGGTTGCTGATCTTTTTTTATGGAGTCAGCAAACTGAGTACTATTTTGGCAACGATGGAGAAGCTGCAGAGTTATATTAAAATCAACCGAGTTTATTTAAGTACCTTGATGAAGATGGTAGGAGTGACTTACATTGCAGAGTTTGCCTCCGGTATCTGCAAGGATGCGGGTTATGCGGCGGTCGGAACTCAAATCGAGATCTTTGGAAAACTCTCGATTTTGGCGGTAAGTATGCCGATTCTGCTGGCCCTCATGGAGACGCTGCAGACCTTTTTATCATGAAAGGCGGTTGGCGTATTGCGGTATTCAGCCTCTTGATGGTTTTCGGCTTTACGGTGCCGGTATGTGCAGAAATCAAGGATTCCGAAGAAATCGTGGGAGATACGATGGATCGCTTTGATTTAAGCGAAATTCAAGAGTTTATCGAAGCACAGGAAGAAGCGGTTGGATGGAATCTGTCTTTTGAAGAGGTGATGCAGGATCTGATGGCGGGAGACTTGAATCAGCTATGCGGGAAACTGGCAGCTTCGCTGAAACAGGTTTTGTTTGCCGAGATAGGCAGCAGCGGAAGGCTCATGGGGCAGATCGTCGTGTTGGGGATGTTTGGTGCAGTATTTAGCAATTTTTCCAGTGTTTTTCAGGAAAATCAGATCTCAGAGACCGGATTTTTTGTGACTTATCTGCTCCTGTTTACTTTTTTGTTATCCGGATTTTTTCAGAGCATGGCAATTGCTGAACGTGTGGTGCGGCAGATTTTGGAATTTATGAAAGTCGTTATGCCCTCTTATTTTCTGGCAGTGGCATTCTCGGGCGGCGCGCTTTCTTCCGCAGCGATGTATGAATTTACCTTGTGGATGATCACTCTGGCCCAGTGGCTGCTTGGAACATGTTTGATTCCACTGATTCGGGTCTATATGCTTTTAACACTTGCGGGACATATCTCCAAGGAAGATCTTCTCTCTAAACTGACGGAATTGTTGGAACAGATGATTCGGTGGAGCCTAAAAACGCTTATTGGAGTTGTGATTGGCTTTCATATGATTCAGGGTCTGATTCTGCCCTATGTAGATGCACTTAAGAATACCACTGTGCAGAAACTGATGGGGGTGATTCCGGGAATTGGACAGGGAGCTGCGGCGATCACACAGATCGTTTTGGGTTCTGGTGTACTGGTCAAAAATACAATTGGCATGGCGGCAGTATTGATTTTGCTGATTTTGGCAGCAATTCCGATTTTAAAGCTGCTGATTCTGGTGCTGCTGTATCAGATGGCGGCGGCTATGTTGGAACCCATCTGTGACAAAAGGCTGGTTTCCTGTATGAGCGCGGTATCGAAAGGCCATAAATTACTGTTGGAGCTTGTGATGGCAGCGGTACTGCTGTTTATCATTACCGTGGCACTGGTTTGTGCGGGAACCAATATCGTCCATTAGGATGGAGGTCAAAAATGCGTGTATTATACCAATGGGTAGCCAATATTACGTTTTACTTTATCTTTATCACCGTAGTAAGTAATCTTCTGCCAAACAAAAAATATGAAAAATATTGCAGGCTATTTATGGGTATGGTGTTGATCCTGTTGGTGATCCAACCGCTGACTGCGAGTCTGCGTCTGGAAGATCGATTGGCCTACTACTTTGAATCGATTACTTTTCAAAATGAATCGGAGGATTTAAAGAAGGAGCTGCTGGGTATGGAAACGCAGCGTTTACAGCAGATGATCGCACAGTATGAGGAAGCGGTGGGGGGAGATCTGGAACATATGGCAAGTGATTTTGGCTTCTATCCGGTTCGTACGGAGGTGACCATCGAAAGTCGGTCGGATCACGCAGATTTTGGAACCGTGACTGCGCTTTTTTTACTGCTTACCGAGAATCCGGAAGACGCAAAGCCGCAAGCCCCCGGTTTTGTTCACCCGGTGGAATCGGTTCGGATTGGGCAGCGACGACCGACACCCGCAAAAGAGATACCCGGTGAAGGACTCAATCAGCTGCGGAGAAAGGTGGAGGGATATTATGGATTGGAAGCAAAAGATGTTGAAATTCAATTGGAAGGGGGGAATGGATAAATGGCTGCTGTTGCTGGCGTTTGGTGTACTTTTATTGATTGTGGCGTTCCCGTCCGGCAGCAGTGGTGGATGGATGTCTGCTAAAACGACAGCCGGAAAAAAGACAGCGGGAAAAGGCAATGAGGCAGAGCGGGCAGAAGCAGCAGAAGCCTCTGCAAAGGCGGCAAAGCCATATGAGCAGCAGCTGGAGGAGCGAGTGAAGGAACTTTTGCGACGTGTGGAAGGAGTGGGTGCGGTCGATGTGATGATTGTTTTAAAATCTTCCGAAGAGAAGGTATTGCGGGTGGATGTGAACTCCTCCTCGTCCTCGACGATGGAAACGGACAGCAATGGCGGAAATCGGAAAGTAGAAGAAAAGGAGGTTTCCGAAGATACGATTCTCTCGGGCAGCGGAGACAGTGGGACTCCTATCATTGAAAAAGAGTTAAGGCCTGAAATCGCCGGAGTGGTCATCAGTGCCGTCGGAGGGGGCAGTCCTCAAATAAAAGCAGAAATTTCCGAAGCAATGGAAGCCTTACTGGATGTTCCTCCCCATAAAATCAAGGTGTTAAAACGAGCAGAGTAAAACCGGAGGGAAGATAAAAAGAACAACTCGGGGGCGAGCTGTTCTTTTTATAGGGGCTGAAATTGCTTTGCTTCTTTCATCAGTGCTGTGAATTGTTCGATCTCCATGGGTTTGGCGTAATAATACCCTTGTACCATATCACAATGCAATTCTCGCAAAAGATCAATGTGCTTTTGATCCTCGACACCTTCCGCTACAATGCGAATGCCAAGTTCTTCCGCCATTTTAATGATATTGCCCACCACGATTTTGGAACGTTGCGCATCTTTGGGATTGGCAAAAAAGCTGCGATCCATCTTAATGATATCCACCGGAAGATCTTTTAACATACCAAGTGAGGAATAACCACTTCCAAAATCATCCATGGACATGGTAAATCCATTGACATGCAGATCCGCCAAGATGACTTCAAGGGTATCAATATTGTCATAAATGGCTGTTTCGGTAATTTCTATCTCAATAAATTTTCGCTTAATTCCGACACTATCTGCAATTCTGCAAAGATCTTTTACAAAATCACGATTGCTTAAATGCAGTCTTGAAAAATTGACAGAGACAACAACCGGTTCTATGCCGTCTAAAATCCAACTTTTAATTATACAGCATACTTTATAAAATATATGAAAATCTAATTTTGTAATGAAACCATTTCTTTCAAAAACGGGGATAAAGGAGTTCGGAAGAAACAAATTTGTATTTTCATTTTGCCAACGAGTTAGTGCTTCGGCGCCGCCTATCATTTCGGTATTGAGATTATATTTGGGTTGCAGATAAACTAAAAATTCACCTTTTTGCAAGGCATCTGACATCTTGTTTTCGATTTCCTTTGCATAAAGAGCTTTTTTAATCATAGCTTCCTTATAAGTGACAAACTTTTTGGATTTATCTGATTTGGCTGCTTTGTGGGCTAGGTTTACTTTTTCAAATAAGTATTTGATATCCAGTTCCTGTACATCTTCCGGCTCAATTATATAGATCCCATAGGAAAATGTGATTTTGAATGTAAAATCTTTACTAAGTAATGCATAAAAATTACGGATGAAAATATCATAAAGTGTTAAAATAGTCCAATTATCTTCCATAGAAAACAGTGCAATAAATTCGTCATTGGAAAGTCGTGCAAAAATGTCAGCCTCAGTTCTTACCGTTGTTTGAATGGCCCTCGCTACATAGCACAGAATATCGTTGCCTTGTTCATAACCGTAAATTTGATTAATCAGTTTAAAGTTTTCGATATCTAGCTTGACCAGAAAATGTTTGT
>JAVXIV010000020.1:0-16910 GCA_036785645.1 Hungatella sp. | reverse complement strand
ACTGCCCGCGGTCTGGGAAGACCACTTCACGTCGGCCACTTCACCAACCTTTTCCCGCAGAGATGGCAAAGTCAAGGTCAACAGCGCAGTTTTGGAATCCACCTTTTTACCCGATTTATAAGTAGCGCCCTTAATCTTGATGTTCTTCGTAATCAGAGAAAGATAATATCCATCTGCCGCTTCTATGTAAACCTCCATCGTAGGGATATCGGTTGCCCCCCACTCATAACCCTCATTGATAAACGCGATATCTCCTACCAAATAGTTGTCACCTTTTGTGGTAATCGTAACATCATCGATTTGATACTCTTGCCCTACTTTTAGATTGCTTTCTACCACAAGGGAAATCCCGGTAACCTTCTTATCCGCTGCATAGATGGGCATGGAAAACATTCCCGTGAGCATTCCTGCCGTCAGTGCCATCGCCATAACTCGCTTTAATTTCTTCATAAAATCTCCTTTCGGTTGATAGCCAAAAAAAGCTTTATAGTTTTCAGTCTATAAAGCTTCTCTTGGCTATTATTTTGCGTAATCGGTTACTCTTGATTCACGAATTACATTTACCTTGATCTGTCCCGGATATTCCATCGAATCTTCAATCTTCTTGGAAATATCTCTGGCAAGTAATACCATATCATCATCGCTGATCTGTTCCGGTACTACCATAACCCGCACCTCACGACCCGCCTGAATTGCAAATGACTTATCCACTCCTTTGAAAGAGTCGGTAATATCTTCTAACTGCTTCAGTCTGTTCGTATATGTCTCCAGAGTTTCTCTTCTTGCACCGGGTCTTGCAGCCGATATCGTATCTGCAGCTTGTACAAGACATGCAATTAAACTCTCTGGCTCAACATCGCCATGATGAGATTCCACAGAATTGATAACAGTCGCGGATTCCTTATACTTTCTGCAAAGTTCGGATCCTAACTGTACATGGGAACCTTCCACCTCATGATCGATGGATTTACCAATATCATGTAATAAACCGGCACGTTTTGCTAAACGAACATCTGCTCCGATCTCACCTGCCAGCAAACCTGCTAACTGTGCGACCTCTATCGAATGTTTCAATGCATTCTGTCCATAACTCGTCCGAAACTTCATCTTGCCAAGTAATCGTACCAGCTCCGGATGAATCCCATGAATCCCAACCTCCAGCGTGGCGGCTTCCCCTTCTTCACGCATGTTGGTTTCCACTTCTTTTTGTGCTTTCTCTACCATCTCTTCGATTCTCGCCGGATGGATTCGCCCATCCACAATCAGACGTTCCAAGGCAATTCTAGCTACTTCTCTTCGGATCGGATCAAACCCGGATAACACCACCGCTTCCGGAGTATCATCAATGATCAGTTCCACTCCTGTCAGCGTCTCCAAGGTTCGGATGTTGCGACCTTCCCGCCCTATAATGCGGCCTTTCATCTCATCGCTTGGAAGTTGCACTACCGATACGGTAGTTTCTGCCACATGATCCGCTGCGCATCTTTGAATGGCGGTAACGACATATTCCTTCGCCTTCTTGTCTGCTTCTTCCTTCGCTCGGTTGTCCATCTCCTTGATCAGCTTCGCAGTGTCATGTTTCACATCTTCTTCTACTGATTTGAGCAAATACTCTTTCGCTTGTTCGGAGGTAAAACCGGAAATTCGTTCCAACTCTTGCATCGCTTGCATACGGATCTCATCCGCTTGTGCAATCTTTGTGTTCAAGGCTTCCTCGCGGGTCGTCAACCCGGCTTCTTTGCGTTCCATGGTTTCTGATTTCTTGTCTAAGTTCTCTTCTTTTTTTAATACACGTCTCTCGTAACGTTGAAGCTCTGCTCTTCTTTCCTTGGTTTCTTTATCCAACTCATTCTTAGTCTTTAACGACTCTTCCTTCGCCTCCAGGAGAGCTTCACGCTTCTTTGTCTCTGCGGTTTTTAATGCTTCGTCTATTATCTCTCTGGACTTTTCTTCCGCACTGCCGATCTTACTTTCGTAAGCATTCTTTCGATATGCAGATGCCAGCATCCAGGTAATAGGAGCCACAATAATCATGGTTACTAATATAGGTATGATTATAATTGACACAGGAGCACCTCCTTATTTAGTTTTCATTGTACAAGAATACAACAATACAATTTTAAACTGTTTTATGCATTATGTCAAGTATCTTACACCATATCTGTCATGCTTCGTCAAATTGCTCGCATCATTTAGGAAAACGCTTCCTGCATCACCTTTCGGATTGTATCAAATGCAAAGCCTTTTCGTGCCAAAGAGGCTACCAACTTGGATCGATCCTTCTGGTTCGTGTGCTCCATGTCATAGTCTTTCTTCTGTAGAAAGCGTATAATCTGAGTCTCTTCGTCCACCGGAGATGCCTGCAGCAAGGATTCCACCAGTTCTCTGGGAAGTCCCTTTTGCTGCAAATCATAATGCATCTGACGCCGGCTCTTCTTGCTTCCATAGCACTCGATATATCTTGTGGCATAGCTTTCATCATCAATATAACGATACTCCTTCAAAAATGCAACCGCACGGTCAATCGCCTCTTCCGGATAAAATCCGTCTTTTAACTTTCTGCGAATCTCACGTTCTGTTTTATCTGAATATTTCATCAAATACAAGGCTCTTTCACGTGCCCTTTTACACAAAATCGTCTCTAAAATCTCACGGTAATCCTCCGGTGTCAGTTCACTTCCCACCTCCAGATGATACCGTCTTAATTCTCCTTGATATAAGACCAGAATAAAATTCTCTTCTAAAAAGATCTTACTCCTGCGTTGATCCAAAGGAGCAATGGAGGTTATCAGCATAAATGTCCCTGCCTTTACTATTCTGCCGCTTCCGGTGAAGTCATAGCTGTTTTCTCTTCTGTTCCCGCATCAAAATCTGCCTCCGCTTCGGAATCAGCCGCAGCCGCTTGACCGGCCTTGGATTTCGAAGATCCCCGCATAGAAGAAGCCTTGGCTGCTTTGGGGGTTTTCGGATCTGCCGTTCCTTTGGTGTCAAATTGCGCCTTCTCGATCACTGCTGCACTGGGCAGTCCGTAAAAAGCGCGGACTTTATCGTCTATCTCTTGACAAATCGCCGGATTGTCACGCAGATAGGTCTTGGCATTCTCCCGCCCCTGACCGATCTTCGCCCCTCCATAAGCATACCAGGCACCGCTCTTCTCAATGATATTCTCCTTGGCTGCTAAATCTAAGATATCACCTTCCTTGGAGATGCCCTGTCCATACATAATATCAAACTCTGCCTCTTTAAACGGAGGTGCGATCTTGTTCTTCACAACCTTGACTTTGACACGGTTGCCCACTACTTCACCCGCTTGTTTCAAGAGATCAATCTTCCTGACATCGAGACGCACCGACGCATAGAATTTCAGTGCGCGTCCACCGGTTGTCGTCTCCGGATTGCCGTAAGAAATGCCAACCTTCTCGCGCAATTGGTTGATAAAGAGAACCGCACAGTTGGATTTGCTGATGGATCCGGTCAGCTTTCGCAGCGCCTGTGACATCAGACGAGCCTGAAGTCCTACATGCGTATCGCCCATCTCTCCATCAATCTCTGCCTTGGGCACCAGTGCCGCCACCGAGTCTACGATTACGATATCAATCGCTCCGGAACGCACCATGGTTTCTGTGATCTCCAAAGCCTGTTCACCGTTGTCCGGCTGTGAGATATAGAGATTATCGATATCGACCCCGATCCTCTTCGCATAAGCCGGATCCAAAGCATGTTCCGCATCAATAAAGCCGGCGATTCCACCGCGTTTTTGAATCTCTGCTATCATATGCAGTGCTACGGTCGTCTTACCACTGGATTCCGGACCGTAAACCTCAATCACGCGTCCCTTGGGAATGCCACCCAATCCCAATGCCAGATCCAGGCTCAAAGAGCCGGTTGGTACGGTCTCTACGTTCATATTCACCCCGGAATCGCCCAGCTTCATCACTGCGCCCTTCCCATAAGCTTTCTCAATCTGCACCAGCGCAGCATCAAGCGCTTTCATCTTATCATCTTTATTCATGCTATCCTCCATGCGAACAAATGTTCTTCTTTTCTATAATATAGTATAGTTGCCCCCAATTGTCAACCTAAATTTCAAAACAAAACAGACAATACGCATCCCTCATTTCTAATGGTTTTTATGCTCATGGATCATATGGCGATATGCCGGACTATCAGACCGAACGGTCATTGAACTGCTTTATTTAGCTTAACACATAAATAAAGAAAAGACAATCTCACAACCGTCTTTTCTTTGTTTATTATTTCCTTTATTTCGTTTTCTAATGGAATGGAGCTTCCAGTTCCTCCAATGCCAGTTTTAAAGCCCCCATGATCCCTTGATTGTCATGTAAGCTTGGCAATACAATATAATGCTCCATATCCTCCAATTCTCGTGTCTGAATGTAGCCGGCCAGTTGACGACCTACTTCCTCTCGAACGAGTGGCATCAGATGTTCCTGATGCATCACACCGCCGCCCAAAATAATCCTTTGGGGAGAAAGCGTAACGATATAATCCACAATGGCCTGTCCTATATAATAGGCTTCCAATTCCCAAACTTCTTTTTTTTCGGACAGCTCTGCGGCCTTCTTCCCCCACCGAGCCTCAATCGCGGGTCCTGCCGCCAAGCCCTCAAAACAGGTTTTATGATAAGGACAGGTTCCCTCGTAGGCATCCAGAGGGTGTTTGGCCAACAACAGATGTCCGGCTTCCGGATGCAGCATTCCATGGAGCAGTTTTCCATTGGCAATAATTCCCGCACCGATCCCGGTTCCGATGGTGATGTACATACTGTTTTCCAGTCCCCTAGCAGCGCCCCAGGTGGCTTCCCCCAGTGCTGAGCCATTCACATCCGTATCAAACCCAACCGGAATCCCCAGTGCCTGCCGGAAAGCACCCACGATATCGTAATTTGCCCATGCAAGCTTCGGAGTAGTGGTAATATAGCCATAAGTTTTAGAGGTACGGTTTAAGTCGATGGGACCAAAGCAGCCAATCCCCAAGCCCATGATATGCTTCTCTTTAAAATAAGCAATCAGCTTGGGTATGGTAATTGCAGGTGTCTCGGTGGGAACTGAAATTTGTTCAAAAATCTCTCCGTGTTCATCGCCGACTGCACATACCATCTTGGTACCGCCGGCCTCTAATGCTCCGATTCTCATGATGATCTCCGATCTATTTATTCTTTCACGCAAGCAGCCGGAATCCTTCTACCAGATTCTTAAGTACCTGCGCCTGCCCACTCAGTTCTTCGGAAGCAGCTGCGCTTTCCTCTGCAGTCGCCGAGTTCGTTTGTACCACCGACGCAATCTGATCGATACCGCGCGTAATTTGTGCCGAGGAATCTGCCTGCTCATTGGAGGCGATCGATATTTTTCCAATCAATTCCGTAATCGACTGTGCACCCGATACCACAGCTCCCATATTCTTGGCCGTATCATCCGCAAGACCGGTACCATTGGCCACGGCTCTCACGGAAGACTGAATCAATTCGGTTGTATTTTTGGCCGCTTCCGCACTCTTGGCCGCCAGATTCCGCACTTCATCGGCAACCACCGCAAAGCCTTTGCCGGCTTCTCCCGCCCGTGCGGCTTCCACTGCAGCATTCAGTGCCAAAATATTGGTTTGAAATGCAATATCTTCGATCGCCTTGATGATCTTTCCGATCTCATTGGAGGAACTGCTGATCTCATTCATGGCACCGATCAAATGCTGCATCTTCTCGTCGCTGCTTGCGATCTCACTGGCTACATTGCCCGCCAGATCATTGGCAATGCCCGCATTTTGAGCATTATCTTTCGCCTGCGTTGCAATATGTGCAATCGACGCAGACAGGGTGTCTACTTCACTGGCCTGTTCCGTAGCGCCCTGTGCAAGTGCCTGTGAGGAAGAAGAAACCTGTCCTGCAGCACTGTCTACCGTCTCCGAGGACTGTTGAATGGAACGAAGTGTGCCGCTCATATTCGTGAGAAAATGCGAGATCGAATTTTCAATTGATTTGAAATCCCCGATAAACGGCTGGGAAGGCTGCACATTAAAGTTACCGCCTGCCATCTCCGACATCACACGGTCAATATCCGCAATATAGGTAGACAGCGTCTTCATACTAGAGCGCATACTCTCTGCCAGTTGCCCCACCTCATCCTTGGATGTGTTGGCAATTTCGGTATCCAAATAGCCTTCCGACATCCGAACGGCAGCATGTTCCACTTCCTGAATCGGTCTGACAATGCTCGCGGTTACCTTCACAGAAAGCAGAATGCCCAAAGCAATCGATGCAACTAAAAATCCCAGCACCAAAATGCTGGATCTCACAGTATCCGTCTGACTGGTTTTCAGAGCCTGTGCCTGCATCTGGGTCGTCGTAACATTGAGTTCCTTGGCAATGTCAATCAATCCCTGTAAAGCCGGGGTACATTCCGTCAGAATCATGGTCTCTGCCGTCTTGTGGTCACCGCGCTCCAGAATCGCAATAATCTCATGCGCAATCCCAATCCAGTTATTCAGAGCCGTTTCGTATTTGGCAACCAAACCGTCCTGTTTGGTATAACTCTTCTTGAGTGCTTCCACGTCGGTCTGAATGCTCTGAATATTCTGATCGATCTTCTCTTTATATGCCGCATAGTTTCGGGTATCCGGATCAATTGCCATGTCACGCAGCGTTCTGGCAGCTACATTGGCTTCAATACGGCATTGTTTAATCGAAGAATCTGCGGTCAGTGCATGTTCTATAAAAGAATTCAGTTCTTTGTTGGCATTGCTAAGACCGGTCAACGCAAGCGTCGAAATAAAAACAGTAAGGAGCAGGATCACAGAAAAACTAGCTAATAATCGATTTCTTAAATTCATTTTCTCAAGCATATTAAAACCTCTTTTCTAAAAGTAATCACAATACTACCTTTATTATACACAATTTCAAGGAAATTTCAATCCTAACCTTCTCACGAAATCTCTCTGCCGCTCTGTGTTCCATCACGCAGTTATTCCAGAAGTCTGCACACATCCAAGCCTCCCCACCCCTGCTGATTGCGTGGAAGTCCCAGATCGATGCACCGTTCCCGCAAAGCCAGCTTCACATCCAAATTGCTCATATCCGGATGCTTCTCCAGCAATAGTGCAATGGCACCCGATACGAGAGGGGTCGACATCGAAGTCCCGCTTTTCACCATATAACGTCCCGCTTCATTGGCACAACTGATGATGTTGAATCCGGGTGCTGCCAGATCCGGCTTGCAGATGCACGATCCGGTAGGTCCTCTTCCGGAATAGTCCACCATGCGGCTGCCCATCACACTGACTTCTTTGTAGTCATCCGAACACCCTACGGTAATGACTTTGCGGCTGATTCCCGGCGTGGTGATGGTTCTTCTTCCCGGACCGTTGTTCCCTGCCGCAACCACCACGACCAAACCATCGTCCCATGCCGCATTGACCCCTTTGACCAAGGCCGAATTTTCATTCATTCCTTGAGGCGAATAGGAACCAACCGAGATATTAATGATCCGGATGTCATAGCGCTTTCGATTCTCTCGAACCCATTTCAGACCGGTCAGCACATCCGACGCATATCCATTCCCTTTTTTATCTAACACCTTGATACTAATCAAATGACAACCCGGGGCCACCCCCCGATATCGGCCCGAGGAAGCCGTTCCGCTGCCCCCTATGATGGCCGAGATATGAGTTCCATGCCCATTATCATCATAAGCACTCATACGTCTTTGCACAATGTCTCTAAATACTACAATTCTATCTTCAAAATCCTCATGTGGAAATATGCCGGTATCCAGTACCGCTACTCCGATCCCTTTTCCGGTTATGCCCAAATCAAAATCCATTCCACAGCGGATCAATCGTCTGGCTTCATTCACCCAATCTACCTGCACCCTTTTTATTAAGATATTCAGGTGATGGCCATAGCGTTGATCGTTTTACTGTTTTTTATAAAATCTTGCTCACCGTCTTTTCTCTGGCAAATCCGGGAATTTGATAGAGAATCAACAAATCGGTAATGCCCTTTTCCTGCATAAACTGCGCCGGGTTTTGATTAAAATATCGCAAATCTATCAGATAAGTTTCTGAGAAATGGTTGGCTGCAAACGGTGCAAAGCTGTGGGCAAAGGAATCCTTGATGATCAAAAGTTTACGGTCAGATCCTTCGGTCATTCCCGCATTATCAATCTCGGTCAATCCATGATTGCCATCCAGATAAACCGCATATTGATCCTTGGTCTCTAAAGCCTGATAGCGGTACATCGGGGCAGATATCGAAGAAGCATCATAATAAATCTCATAATGGGTCGGAACCTTTGGCACATATAACTGAATGGAATCCGGTGGATGCGCGATGTTGACCTTGGAGTAAATCGTTCCCAAGAAATCTTCGCTGACCGTATGGATCTCAAAATCTTTGGGTTCCCATGGAGTCAGTCCCATCGATGCAGTCCATGCCCGATACCCATAATAGGCGCCCAGAGCGGTCCAGTGGTGATCGGTACGGTAAAAAATAGCTTCTTCGCGATGTGCTCGCAAGACTTCTTCTATGGGAATCACAACCTCTCCGCCCAAATCCGCCATCAGCGTTTCACTCACTTGGGCTTGATCATAAGGGGCCGCCAACAGCGGAAGCTTCTCCGTCAAAATCTGAGATGCTGTGGGAACCAGCATCACGCGCACATGATCCTCGCCCAAAGCATCACGCGCACGTGCGACAAAGGTTTCTAACCGCTCTCTATTTTTATCCGCCAGCTCTCCTTCGATATCTTCGGTATCAAACTTCTCGATCAGGTAATCATCTTCGCCAAAATAAACACCATTTACATCTTTTTTTCCTTGCAGACGCTCCGCATAGACTTTCATGCCAATCCATGCATTGCGTGCCGGAAATTGATCACTTAAATAGGTTTCATAGGTTCTTCCAAAGCTGCCATCCAAAAGTCCCTCGATCGTAAATTCCGGTTTTTGCTGCAGATATCGGTTTTCCGATGCAGAAAAACTCTGCTTGGGTATCACAGCACTCCACACCGAAGCCGCTGCCAGAAAGCCCAGGAAGCCAATCACAAAGATCCTGCTTTCTCTGTTCTGATTCATCTATGCTTCCTCCCTTCCTGCCTGATCTCTTAAAATCGAAAATATAAAAACGGATTATAGCCCGCGTCTACCAGATAAGCTACCACCAAGAGCAGCAGCAATGCCATGCCGAACATCCTTACTATCACAGAAACTGTGCTCACTTCTGCTCCTGATTTCTCGCGATACAAAAGCTTTTCTGCCATACATTTCGGTCCTCCCGTACTGCCAATCACCGACATGGCAAGAAGCGGCAGATAGGAGAGCAATAAATATCCGGTTCTGGTACTAAACAGTGTCAACTGCCCCAGACCAAACATCTGCTTATAATAAGTCAGTCCCGCTGCTAAATCATCATGCGCAAATAATACCCAGCCCAAGAATACAAGCACCATCGCATAGACACGCTGACCCCAAGAGGGTATTTTCTCCAAATATCGCTTTAACACAAACTTCTCCAACAGTAATAATACTCCGAAATAGACTCCCCACAGCAGGAAATTCCACCCGGCACCATGCCAGATTCCGGTCAGCAACCAAACCAGCAAGATGTTGCAAACCTGTCTGGTCACACCGCACCGATTGCCGCCAAGGGGAATGTAAACATATTCCTTAAACCAAGTCCTCAGTGAGATATGCCACCGAGTCCAAAATTCTGTGATACTCCTTGAGGTATAGGGATAGCGGAAATTTTCCGGGAAATGGAAGCCAAACATATGCCCAAGTCCCACTGCCATATCCGAGTATCCGGAAAAGTCAAAATAGATCTGCATCCCATAGGATAAAATCCCCAGCCACATCATGACCACCGTTCGATCCGAAGTCGGAATTCCCTGAATCTGATTCCACAAACTGCCCATCGCATTGGCAAGCAGCACTTTCTTCCCGAGACCAATCAAAAAGCAGTGAATACCTTCTGCAAATTGGGAAACCGTTTCCTGCCGTTCGTCTAATTCTTCTGCAATACTGCTGTAACGCACGATGGGACCGGCTATAAGCTGCGGAAACATCGCCACGTAGGCACCAAAGTTGATGATATTATTCTGTACCTTTGCTTTACCCCGGTAGACATCGATGGTATAAGACATCGTCTGGAACGTATAGAAAGAGATGCCGATTGGAAGTGCCAGATGGAGCAGCGGCAACTCGGTTCCAAAGATTCTGTTGACTGCGCCCATCAGAAAATCCGTATACTTAAAAAATCCCAGCAAACTAAGATTGATAATCGCCGAAGAAGCCACCACCCACTTTGCCGCCTTGCCTCTTCCCTGCTGCAAAAATCGTCCGATTGCCTTGCCGTGTGTAAAATCCACCAAGGTGGAAAACAGCAGCAGTCCGATATATACCGGTTCTCCCCAACCATAAAAAAGAAGGCTCCCAATGAATAACACTCCATTGCGGAACCTCTTGGGAGCAGCAAAATATGCAATTAATATCAACGGCAAAAACCGAAATAAAAATAACAAGCTGCTAAATACCATTCTATTCTCCTATTGCGATCTTTCTGCAGACCTATTGAAAAAAGCCGGCAATCGCTTTCATCGCAATCTGATTATTTTCTTTCGCAGACTCTAACGCTGCTTTTTCTCCCTTGGCTTCTGCCTCGGGGGTTGGCGTACCCAGCATCACGAAAAACACATAATCTCCATAACGAACGATTTCAGAACTCTGTATTTTGGGTAGATTAACCGGATACTGCATCGCATCGGTAACCAAAGATTCCCGGTATTGCTCCAAAACCTTCTGCACTTCTTCGCCCTTGCCTTCTTTGGCTTTCACCGCCACAAAATTATCTACATGCACACTGATCATCGGACCTTCTCCGATATAGCTGTCATAAAGATCTTTTTTTAGACCAAACAAATCCTCCATCATCTGCTCCTCATAAGCAAAATTCGGAATATAGTTCTCTCCATAAGCGGCCTTGACTGCCATATGGATATCTTCCAGATTCACAGTCTTCACCACCGTAGTCTCCTGTGTGGCTGCCGTGTCTTTGGAGGGCTGTGACTTACAGCCTGTCATCATCATCATCGCAGCTGCCATCAAAGCTGCGGTAATTAAAATTTTTCTCACTCTTTTATTCTCCTTTGTTGCCGGCCTTTAAAATAGTTGCCGAATTCATACTTTTATATTATAATGGACGGACGTATGATAGTCAAATTACAAATAGCTTACGGAAACCGTAAGAATTGCTGTAGTAAAAGCAAAAGGAGAATAAGATGGGATTTGAATTTATCAATCAGCTGCCTTCCCCTGCTGAAATCAGAGAACAGTTTCCTCTGCCACAAGAATTCGCCGCAGTGAAAGCACAAAGGGATGAAGAAATTCGCAAAGTATTGACCGGAGAAAGCGACAAATTTTTGGTAATCATCGGTCCCTGTTCTGCGGACAATGAAGATTCTGTCTGTGAATACACCGGTCGTTTAGTATCGGTTCAAGATAAGGTCAAAGATAAAATCATCATCATTCCACGTGTCTATACGAACAAACCCCGTACTACCGGCGAAGGCTACAAAGGTCTGCTCCATCAGCCGGATCCGGATAAGAAGCCCAATATGTATGAAGGTCTGATTGCGATCCGCCGTATGCATATGCGGGTCATTCAGGAGACCGGTTTGACGACCGCAGACGAGATGCTGTATCCGGAGAATTTGAGCTATTTATCGGATCTGATGTCCTACATCGCCGTCGGCGCCCGTTCGGTTGAGAACCAACAGCATCGGTTAGTAGCCAGCGGCTGCGATGTTCCGGTCGGTATGAAGAATCCAACCAGCGGTGATTTATCGGTGATGCTCAATTCCGTCGTTGCGGCTCAAGGCTCGCACGAATTCATCTTCCGCGCCTGGGAAGTGAAAACTCCGGGCAATCCGCTTGCACACACCATCCTGCGCGGAGCGGTCAACAAGCATGGGCAATGTATTCCAAACTATCATTTTGAAGATCTGATCCTGCTGCATGAATTGTATCAGAAACGGAATTTGCAAAATCCTGCCTGCATTGTAGATGCCAACCATTCCAATTCCAACAAGAAGTATCGGGAGCAGATCCGAATTACCAAGGAAGTACTGCACAGCCGCCGCCATGCTGCCGAAATTCGGAATTTTGTCAAAGGTGTCATGATCGAGAGTTATTTAGAACCCGGCAATCAGAAAATCGGTGAACATTGCTATGGCAAATCTATCACCGATCCCTGCCTCGGATGGGCAGATTCCGAACGTCTGATTTATGAAATCGCAGAAGGTTTAAATTAATATTTAAGATACCAGTGCCGTGATACCAAAATACAAAAGTACAATCGTCCCCAATGCAATTCGGTAATAACCAAAGAATTTGAAATCATTTTTTCGAATATAGCTCATCAGGAATTTGATGGAATATATGGAGACCAAGAAGGCTACTGTCATGCCCAGTAACAGATAAAACAGTTCTACACCCGAGAAGTTTAATCCATATTTCACCAGTTTTAATAAACTGGCACCAAACATAACCGGAATCCCCAAGAAGAAGGAAAACTCCGCTGCCACACCTCTGGAACAGCCAAGCAGCATCGCTCCCAGAATGGTGGCTCCGGAGCGAGAGGTGCCGGGAACCAGCGACAGTACCTGAAACAGACCGATATAGATTGCCATCTGATAAGATAACTGCGTCGTTCTCTCGATGATGGGTGCCCTGCCTTTATTCCAGTTCTCGATTACCAGAAACAAAACACCATAGAGAATCAGCATCGCTGCCACTACGTAGCTATTCATCAGATGTGCTTCCATCCAGTCATCAAAGAGCAATCCAAAGATAGCTGCCGGAAGGCAAGCTACGATGATTTTGTACCAAAGCCTCATGGTAGCACGCTTTTGGTTTGGCTTCTTCGCCTTCGAAAAGGGGTTCAGTTTTTGAAAATACAAGACTACCACGGCCAAAATGGCACCTAGTTGAATCACCACCATAAACACATCTTTAAAATTCTGTGATACATTCAAACGAATGATCTCATCGACCAAAATCATATGACCGGTGCTGCTGATTGGCAGCCACTCGGTAAATCCTTCCACAATTCCAAGTACAAGCACTTTTAAGATCTCAATGATACTCATTTCGTTATTCTCCTATCTTCTTTCCTGAGAAATTTTCGATCTGCCAGTCAATTGGCTCTGCGCCATGGGCAATTAAAAATTCATTGGCCTTGCTAAAATGTTTACATCCAAAGAAGCCGCGATAAGCAGACAGCGGACTGGGATGTGGTGCGGTCAAGATCAGATGCTCGGGATGATTCAGCATAGGGATCTTGCTCTGCGCCGGTCTCCCCCACAGCATATAGACAATCGGCCTATCCTGTTCATTGACTGCCCGAAGGATGGCATCGGTAAACTGCTCCCAACCATGCCCCTGATGAGAATTCGCCTGATGTGCACGCACAGTCAAAACCGTATTCAGCATCAGTACCCCCTGCTCTGCCCATTTTTTTAAATAGCCATGATCCGGGATGGAACAGCCTACGTCTTCTTTCAATTCCTTATAGATATTTTGAAGAGATGGCGGAATGTCTTTCTGCTCCGGAAGAACGGAGAAACTAAGACCATGTGCCTGATGTTCATTATGATAAGGATCCTGCCCCAGAATCAAGACCTTCACGTCTTTTAGCGAGGTGAGATGCAGTGCATTAAAGATATCATCTGCCGGCGGGTAGATCACCTGGGTACTGTATTCTTGTTTTATAAACTTGTAAAGATCAATATAATAAGGTTTTTGAAACTCCGTCCCAACGGCTGCAAGCCAGTCATTTTCAATCATTCCCATGGGAATTTCTCCTTTGCTTTTAAAGGCGCATCGGTAAGCCACGCTGTGCCAGATATTGTTTTAAATCTGCAATCTCCAATTCCTTATAGTGAAATAGCGATGCAGCCAAAGCCGCATCCGCTCTCCCAACGGTCAAAGTATCGTAAAAATGCTCCTTCGTTCCGGCACCGCCGGAAGCAATCACCGGAACAGAAACCATTTCTGCAATCCATGCTGTCAATTCGTTGTCGTATCCGGCTTTGGTGCCATCACAGTCCATACTGGTCAAAAGAATCTCTCCGGCACCCAGATGATCTACCTGTCCTGCCCATTCCACTGCATCCAAACCGGTATCCATCCGTCCGCCGTTTTTAAACACATTCCATCCGGAACCATCTGCTCTCCTTCGGGCATCGATTGCAACCACCACACACTGCCTCCCGAACTTGTCAGCTGCATCACTGATCAGACGCGGAGTTTGAATGGCCGAAGAATTGATCGAGATTTTGTCGGCTCCTTCTCGCAAAAGGGTGCGGAAATCTTCGACCGTGCGAATCCCTCCGCCCACCGTAAAAGGTATAAAAACTTGTTCTGCCACTCGCCGCACCATATCTACCACCGTATTTCTGGCATCCGAAGAAGCCGTGATATCCAGAAATACCAGTTCATCCGCACCCGCCAAATCATAAGCTGCAGCGATTTCCACCGGATCCCCCGCATCACGCAAATTGACAAAATTCACACCTTTGACCACTCTTCCCTCATGTACATCCAAACAGGGAATGATTCTCTTCGTAAGCATTGGCAGTCCTCCTAGGTCAATTCCATAAAGTTTTTTAAAATCTGCAGTCCCACATCACCGCTTTTCTCCGGGTGAAACTGACAGGCAAACAGATTCTCCGCTTCCACTGCAGCATGAATCTTCGTACTGTACTCCACCGTTGCCGCCACAATCCCCGGATCTTCTGCCTCCAGATAGTAGGAATGCACAAAATATACATATGCCCCCGACTCCACACCATGAAACAATCTGGATTCCGGACGAATATCCAGAGAATTCCAACCCATATGGGGAATCTTTAACCCCGGGCAATCCGGAATCTTTCGGATTCTGCCTCTTAGAATGCCCAGTCCCGCTATGCCTTCGCCTTCTTCGCTGCTGTCAAATAATAATTGCAAACCCAGACAGATTCCCAGAAAAGGAGTTCCGTTTTTCACCACTTGGCGAATCACATCTGCCAATTCGTATTGATGCAAACGTCCCATCGCATCCGCAAAAGAACCCACTCCGGGCAAAATCACTTTGTCTGCCGCCAGAATCTCATCCGGGTTTCTGGTAATCACCGGCTCTTCTCCCAGTGCAATCAAAGCTTTCTCCACACTTCTTAAATTTCCCGCATCATAATCGATCATGGCAATCATCGCATCACATCCTGTTCCGGCATGTCTGTAAATAGCGCCTTTTCCCAATATTCTAACATAATCCGACTTGATTCACAACGATAAATCCCTTAATTCCGAATCCATTTTACAGAATTTTCTGCGATTCCTCCGGCACGTTCCTTGATTTCCTCGGAAATCTGTGAAAAGCTTTCATTGACACGGTAGAACTTAGATTTCTGATTGAAAAATGCCGTTTTCTCAAATGGCCAACGGATTACTGTTGGACGCTTAAAGTTCTCTCCCAGTTCTACGATCAACAGTCTTCGATTCAACGTAGTAGCCAACCACCGAGTATAAACATTCCACTGAGGCAGATACCCTTCTTCAATATATTCCTCAGCCTCTACCGTATTGCCCATGAGCAAAGCTCCGCAGTGCGGACAAGCATCTTCCGGAACTTCATCCTTTTCCCAGATATCTTTCGTACAGGATTTTGAACATTGCCGCCAGTTGTCATTGCCACAGGGTGCTGTGATGCGCTGCTCATCCAAAGAGGATTCGTAGATCACTCCATCGGTATTACTGGTCACGATAAAATAATCCTTTTCCTTTACCAATTGATATAACGACTCATAAGCCGAAATTACTTCGGGATCTTTGGCCAGACTCCATTCCGCTCCGATTCCAATCAATACCTTTTCACAATCTGCCAGTTCCTTCTTAAATTGATGATCCATTTCATTCCTCCCAATGTATGATCGCTGCAATCAAAAAATGCTGCTCATAAATAGTCATGAGCAGCCTAGAAAACACCATCTTGATTATAGCAAGGATTTATAAAGTGCTTTGATCTCTAATACAGAAGTATCTCTTGGGTTCCCCGGACGACAGGCATCTGCATAGGCGGATTCGGATAAGAAAGTGATATCCTCTTCTTTGACAATTGCTTTTAAGTCAGCCGGAATTCCTACATCTGCGGATAATTTCTTCACTGCTTCCACCGCTGCTTTTCGATATTCTTCCTGTGTCATGCCATCAACACCTTCCACACCCATCGCTCTTGCAATATCTCTAAACTTCTCGCCGGTTTCCGGTGCATTGTATTCCATAATAGTCGGAAGTAAGATGGCATTGGCAACACCGTGAGGGGTATCATAAACAGCACCCAGACTATGCGCCATCGAATGAACTACACCCAGTCCACAGTTGGAGAAGCCCATACCGGTTAAGTACTGACCCAGAGCCATGCCTTCACGACCCTCCGGTGTGTTCTCTACTGCGCCGCGCAAGCTTTTCGCGATGACTTCCACTGCCTTTAAGTTGAACATATCGGTCATCTCCCAGGCTCCCTTTGTGGTATAGCCCTCAATGGCATGTGTCAAAGCATCCATACCGGTAGCAGCCGTCAAGCCTTTTGGCATACTCGACATCATCTCCGGATCAATGACTGCAACCACACGAATATCGTGTGGATCTACACATACGAATTTGCGTTTCTTCTCCACGTCGGTGATGACATAATTGATGGTGACTTCTGCTGCGGTACCTGCGGTAGTCGGAACTGCGATGATCGGAACACAGGGGTTCTTGGTAGGTGCTACACCCTCAAGACTGCGTACATCGGCAAACTCCGGATTGGTGATGATGATGCCAATTGCTTTTGCAGTATCCATATAAGAACCTCCGCCGAT
>JAVXIV010000019.1:0-17604 GCA_036785645.1 Hungatella sp. | reverse complement strand
ATCATGGCAGCAGCCATGACCATTGCACTTGTTTTCTTTGTTTTGTTTTTCATAACTTTTCCTCCTCTTGGAACTATATTTGATAGGTGCATAACACCTATGAAAAACCTAATGCAGAATCTTGCTTAAGAACGCTTTGGTTCTTTCATTTTCCGGATTCTCAAAGAAATGTGCCGGTGTTCCCTCTTCCACGATTGCTCCGTCATCCATGAAGATGACGCGGTCGGCAACTTGTTTGGCGAAACCCATCTCGTGGGTGACACATACCATGGTAATATTCTCCTGAGAGAGACTGACCATGACATCTAAAACTTCCTGAACCATTTCCGGATCCAGAGCACTGGTCGGTTCATCGAATAAAATCAGTTTCTGTTTGGTGCAGAGTGCACGGGCGATGGCTACACGCTGCTGTTGTCCGCCGGAGAGATTCTGTGGATAGCAATCCGCCTTGTCTGATAGACCAACACGATCCAAGTATTTCCGAGCCTCGGCTTCTGCCTGTGCCTTTGGAACTTTCTGGAGTTTGATTGGAGCCAGTGTCAGATTTTGCAATACCGTCATGTGGGGATAGAGGTTAAATTGTTGGAACACCATGGAGGAATAATTTTTGGCCATCGCTCCGCGATTCTTTTTGGTTAGTAACTGATCATTAATATAAACTTCTCCGCAGGTCGGTTCTTCCAGATAGTTCATGCAGCGAATCAACGTGCTCTTACCGCTTCCGGACGGTCCGATGATTACGAGCTTCTCACCTTCATTTACGGTAAGGTTAATGTCTTTTAATACTTCAAAACTGCCAAAATTCTTTTTTAAATGGTCAACTTTAATCATGTTTGCGATACCCCTTTCTAAAATCTCTTATGAGATGAAAAAGGCCCAGAACGTCCCCACTTGTGAGGGTGTTCTGAGCGCCATTGCTCAATTTATTAGATTCGATTGTTTATGTGCTTTTCTGCATTATATGCGTTGAAAAATCAAATGTCAATAGATTTTTAGAAAAAACACAAGTTTAGGCTTGTAAATGCCACAGTTTTTTAGCTGTGGCATTTACAATAATCTGAATTGTACGGTGGAGATATTTGTGTTACACTGAAAAACAGAATGCTAGTATTTGACCAAGCAGAGAAAATATGTTACACTTTTTTTCATTATAATGATAGAAAGGAACTCTTATCATGAATGTATCTTACCAAAGCACACGAGGCGGTCAGCAGGGGACAACTGCTTCGGCGGCTATTTTGCAGGGGCTGGCGGAGGACGGCGGTTTGTTTATGCCGACGGAGATTCCGACCTTGGATTTATCTATGAAGCAATTATCCGAAATGACATATCAGGAGACGGCTTACGAGGTTATGAAGTTGTTTCTCACGGATTTTACACAGGCAGAGCTGCAGGCTTGCATTGATCAGGCCTATGACAGCAAGTTTGATACCGAGGTGATTGCTCCGCTGGTGAAGGCAGAGGGGGCATATTATCTGGAGTTATTCCATGGAAGTACCATTGCATTTAAGGATATGGCACTTTCGATTCTGCCCTATCTGATGACGACAGCAGCGAAGAAGAATCAGGCAGAACATGAGATTGTGATTTTGACTGCGACTTCCGGAGATACCGGGAAAGCAGCCATGGCAGGATTTGCGGATGTAGAAGGAACGCGGATCATCGTGTTCTATCCCAAGGACGGCGTCAGCAAGGTACAGGAGCTTCAGATGGTGACACAGAAAGGCAAGAATACCGCAGTCGTTGCAATTCATGGCAACTTCGACGATGCTCAAACCGGAGTGAAGGAGATATTTGCGGATAAAGAGTTTGCACATAGATTAGAAGAAGCAGGTTTTCAGCTTTCTTCCGCCAACTCCATTAATATAGGCAGATTGGTTCCGCAGATTGTATATTATGTATATGCGTATGCAAAACTTTTGAGTCATGGAGAGATTACCGATGGAGAATGGATCAATGTAACCGTACCCACCGGCAACTTTGGCAATATTTTGGCGGCATATTTTGCCAAGCAGATGGGTGTGCCCATCAAGACCCTCATTTGCGCCTCCAATGACAACAAAGTGTTATATGATTTCTTTGCCACCGGCATTTATGATCGGAATCGGGAATTTATTTTGACCAGTTCTCCGTCGATGGATATCCTGATTTCCAGCAATTTAGAACGTTTACTTTATTTGAGTGCAGACTGCGATACCATACAGACTGCGCAGATGATGAAGGATCTGAGCCGTCGGGGCAGTTATACCATTACCGATTCCATGAGAGCAAAACTAGAAGATTTCCGCGGCTACTTCGCAACACAAGAGGAAGATGCAGCTGCGATCAAGCATGTATATGAAGAGACCGGATATGTGATGGATCCGCATACAGGAGTGGCAGCAGCAGTTTATGAGCAATATCGCACAGCCACCGGTGACCGGACGAAGACGGTGATTGCTTCTACAGCCAGCCCTTATAAATTTGCCAAGAGTGTAGTGACAGCGATCCGTGGGGAATCACAGACCGAAGATGAATTTGAACGGATCGACCAATTATGCCGATTGTCGGGAGTTGCCATTCCCCGGGCGGTAGAAGAGCTTCGCCATGCGCCGATTCGCCATCATAGGGAATGCGATATCGCAGGGATGAAGGATATGGTGGAAGAGCTCCTAAAGCAAGATAAGTTCTTCTTCACAAAAGAAATAAAATAGTGTATACTAAGCATAATATTTGGAAGATGGAGGGATTATCGTATGTTAGTTTCAGCAAAAGAGATGTTAATAAAAGCCAGAGATGGCAAGTATGCAGTTGGTCAGTTCAATATCAACAATTTGGAGTGGACCAAAGCCGTGCTCATGATGGCAGAAGAACTGAAATCTCCGGTTATTTTGGGAGTATCTGAGGGTGCAGGTAAGTATATGACCGGATACAAGACCGTGGTAGGCATGGTCAACGGCATGATGGAAGAATTGGGAATTACGGTTCCGGTGGCACTTCATTTAGATCACGGCGGCTATGAAGGTTGTTTAAAATGTATTGATGCAGGCTTTTCATCGGTTATGTTCGATGGTTCTCATTACCCAATTGCAGAGAATATTGAAAAGACTACGGCTTTGGTGAAGATCTGCAAAGAGAAGGGATTATCCATTGAAGCAGAGGTTGGTTCCATCGGTGGAGAGGAAGACGGTGTAGTTGGAATGGGCGAATGTGCCGATCCCAATGAATGCAAAGCGATTGCAGATTTGGGGATCGATTTCCTGGCAGCGGGCATTGGCAACATTCATGGCAAATATCCGGCAAACTGGCCGGGACTTAGCTTTGAGACTTTGGCAGCGGTTAAGGAGAAAGTCGGCGAGATGCCATTAGTGCTTCATGGCGGTACCGGAATTCCTGCCGATATGATTCAAAAGGCCATTGCCTTGGGTGTAGCCAAGATCAATGTCAATACGGAGTGTCAGCTGACCTTTGCGGCCGCAACGCGCGAGTATATTGAAGCGGGCAAGGATATCGCAGGCAAAGGCTACGATCCTCGTAAGCTGCTTGCACCGGGTACCGACGCAATCAAGGGAACGGTAAAAGAAAAGATGGAATTGTTTGGATCTGTGGGCAAGGCATAAGCAGATTCTTGAGTAAGGAACGACGGCGTTCTCCTAAGCTTGGGGGAACGCCATTTCTGCTTTGCCGGAGTTGGAAGCAGGAGGGATGCGTGTTACGTAAAGGAAGAGATGAGAGGATGGAATACCTATGAGTGAATTTGTGAATGTGACGGAGCTGTTTGGCAAGAATGTGTTTAATGAGACGGTAATGAGAGAACGCTTGCCAAAGACCGTATTTAAGAACCTGAAAAAAACAATCGAGGATGGAGCGGAACTGGATCCATCGATTGCAGAAGTGGTTGCACATGCGATGAAAGACTGGGCAATCGAACGAGGGGCAACACATTATTCTCATTGGTTTCAGCCACTGACCGGTGTGACGGCAGAAAAACATGATTCTTTTATCTCAGTGCCGGATACAGAGGGGAAAGTTATGATGGAATTCTCCGGCAAAGAATTGGTAAAAGGGGAATCGGACGCTTCTTCTTTTCCTTCCGGCGGACTTCGCGCTACATTTGAAGCTAGGGGATATACCGCATGGGACTGCACTTCACCGGCATTTTTAAGAGAAGATGCTATCGGTGTAACACTCTGTATTCCAACTGCTTTTTGCTCCTACAAGGGAGAGGCACTGGATCAAAAGACACCTTTACTTCGTTCTATGCAGGCAATCGATGGTCAGGCGCTTCGGATTCTCAGATTATTTGGCAATACGACAGCGAAACGCGTGGTACCTTGTGTAGGTGCAGAGCAGGAATATTTTTTGGTCGATCGGGCCAATTATTTGCAGAGAAAAGATTTGATTTATGCAGGACGTACCCTATTTGGAGCAATGCCCCCCAAGGGTCAGGAATTGGATGACCATTATTATGGTACGATTCGCGAACGAATTGGTTCTTATATGAATGAAGTCAATCAGGAATTGTGGAAGCTGGGCGTTACTGCCAAAACACAGCATAACGAAGCGGCTCCGGCTCAGCATGAACTGGCGCCGATCTACGATCAGGCCAATGTGGCGGTAGACCATAATCAGATGGTGATGGAAACATTAAAGAAGGTGGCACCGCGCCATGGTATGACCTGCCTGCTGCATGAAAAGCCATTTGCGGGAGTGAATGGTTCCGGTAAACATAACAACTGGTCGCTGAGTTCAGATGACGGTGTGAATATGCTCAATCCCGGCGAGACACCACATGAGAATATTCAGTTTTTATTGGTTCTCGGCTGCATTTTGAAGGCGGTAGATACCCATGCAGACTTGCTGCGCGAATCTGCAGCCGATGTGGGCAATGATCACCGCTTAGGTGCCAATGAGGCTCCTCCGGCGATTATCTCGATCTTTGTAGGCGAGCAGCTCGAGGATGTCATCGATCAATTATGCAGTACCGGGGAAGCTACGCATTCCAAAAAAGGCGGAAAATTGATGACCGGAGTTGCGACTCTTCCGGACTTGGACAAGGATGCAACTGACCGCAACCGTACTTCTCCCTTTGCATTTACCGGTAATAAATTTGAATTTCGTATGGTGGGATCTTCGGATTCGATCGCCGCTCCCAATGTGGTACTCAATACGATTGTGGCGGAAACGTTTCGGGAAGCTGCGGATGAACTGGAAAAAGCATCCGATTTTGATACGGCAGTCCATGACTTGATTAAGCGCTTATTGGCGGATCACCGACGTATTGTATTCAATGGCAATGGTTATGCAGATGCTTGGGTAGAGGAAGCCAAAAGAAGGGGACTGCCCAATATCATCTCCATGGTTGAGGCGATCCCGGCTCTGACTACAGAAAAAGCAGTGAAGCTGTTTGAAGAATTTCATGTGTATACTAGGGCGGAGTTGGAATCCCGCGTTGAAATCGAGTATGAGGCTTATTCAAAAGCGATCAATATCGAGGGCAGAACCATGATCGATATGAGCAGCAAGCAGATCATTCCGGCCGTGATTCAATATACCACTCGCTTGGCGAAGTCTATCAATGAAGTATCAGCCGCCTGCCCTTATGCAGATATTAGCGTTCAGACCGAACTTCTCACCGAGACTTCGGACTTACTTTCGGATGTGAAGGTGGCGCTTTCCGCGTTGATCGCTGCCGTTGATTGCTGCCGTGTCATGACAGAACCAAAGGGTCAGGCATATGCATATCGGGATCAGGTTGTTCCGGCGATGACGGCACTTCGTACACCGGTAGATCAATTAGAGATGATTGTAGATAAAGAATTGTGGCCAATGCCATCCTATGGGGATTTGATGTTTGAAGTGTAAATAATCGGATACGAGGAGGAACCATGAATACGTATGTACTGGAAGCCTGTGTGGATTCGGTGGAATCTGCATTGCAGGCAGTAAGGGGCGGAGCCGATCGTCTGGAGTTATGTTCCAATCTGGTGATTGGAGGGACGACGCCGACGCCGGCGCTATTTCAAATGATCCGAGAATTATGTGATACCAAGATCCACGTACTGGTTCGCCCGAGATATGGAGATTTTTTATATACCGAGCATGAATTTGAAGTGATTTGCAGAACTGTAGAGGATTTCTGCAGACTGGGAGCGGATGGTATCGTCACCGGATGTTTAAAATCGGATGGATCTTTGGATGTGGAACGCATGAGGCATTTAAAAGAACTGGTTGGTTCTCGGAATTTGATCCTTCACCGGGCATTTGATGTGTGCCGGGATCCGATGGAAGCAATCAATCAGGCGATAGCTTTGGGAATTCAAACCATCTTGACATCCGGGCAGCAGGAAACTTGCGAACTGGGAATTCCACTGCTTCATGACTTGATAGAATGTGCGCATGACCAAATTGATATTTTGGTGGGAAGCGGTGTCAGTGCACGCAATATCGCTAGGCTGATGAGCGAAACCGGGGCGACTTGTTTCCATATGTCCGGCAAAGTGGTACTGGATAGCCCAATGACTTATCGTAAGCAAGGTGTCTCGATGGGGATTCCCGGAATGGGGGAATACGAGATATTTCGCACAGAAGAGGCAGAGATTCGGAAAGCCAAGACCGTGATAGAGGATTGTTTGTGGCAGTCTGCCGCACTTTTGAGATAGTGGCACACATCAATCGTACAAGCTTTACCTGGTCTTAAATTCTTTGGGAGAAATTCCCACAATGCGCTTGAATTTTTTGTTAAAGTGACTTTCGTCATAAAAACCGACTGTGATAGCGGCATTGCTTACGCTTTCCCCTTCTTGCAATAGACGTTTGGCTGCTTCTACCCGCAGCAAATCCAGATAGTCAAATACACTGACAGAAAATTCCTGACGGAACAGGCGGGATAAATACTCCTTATTTACGAAAAAATGTTCAGCCAGAGAGGAGAGCGTAATTTTCTCTTGGAAATTATCATTTAGGTAACTGCGAATTTGGCTAGCCAAAATTTTGGATTTATGCTTTGGCGCATAACATTCCTTGGGAAGTGCTTCAAAAAAAGTTTCTGTCATTTGCAGGATCCCCCCGAGATTTAGGGTGATAGAAATCTGATGCTCAAGAGCGGCGAGAGCAACCAAGACAGACTCCTCTGTCTGGCAGACGCGAAGAAGACGCTCAATCGAACCGATCATCACAGCGTTATATTTTCTCAGAGCAGCGATGTTTAAAGTCTCTGCGGATGAAATTCTACTATAGAATAATTTGATTTGCTGCAGGAGTCCAGTGGTATTTCCAAGACCTGCAATGTTTTTCAATAGGTATTCCTCTTGGGTCACATCGGCTTCTATCGCACGGTTTAAACTGTTCTGACGATCGAAACTTAAAACCTTGGATTTGGAATCGGCGGGACTGTTTATGACGGCTATGGCAGCTTCTTCATAGGAATTATGAATGCCTGTGATGTCAGAACAGTTGTGCCCGATTCCAATGATGGTGCAGAATCCTGTCAGTTGACTGACGTGATTAGTCACGTCGTTTGCCCAAGACTCGACGGCATGGAGATCCATGCCAAACAATACAGCGGCAAATTCATGTCGGTTTTTACCAAATTCCATCAAAATGCCAAACGATTCAAGACTTTGGCTGATATACTCCAACAGTTCCGAATAGTGGAAAGAGACCGTTTCCGGTTCTTTTTGCATACATAAAATATGGATGCCCCAATAGCCTTTTCCCTTGCTTTGGGCTTCCAAGTAAATAGCTAAATCCCTTTCAACAGGAACATGTTCATAAATACAATTTTTCAGCTTCTGCACCATAACGGATTTCTCTATTCGATTTTGTCTGAGTGCTTCGCTCGCTAATTCCTCGCATGCTTTTGATAGAGCCAGATTTAGCTCTTTTTCCGATAGTGGTTTCAAAAGATAGTCAACGGCTTTGGAACTCAATGCCTGCCGAATGTATTCATATTCGTCAAAACCGCTGATTATAATGATTTTACAATCTTGATTGAGAATGCGCAGTTCTCGAATTAAGTCGCTGCCGCATAGTCCGGGCATACGCATATCCGTGATCACAATGTCAGGATTCCACTGCTTGGCGGCGGCATACAGCTCGTCACCATCTTCGCACTGTGCTGCAACGGTGATGTTATGCGCATCCCAGTTGGCCAGTTTTAATAATAATTTTCGACTCTTAATTTCATCATCTGCAATAATCGCCCGGTACATTAGGTTTCCTCCACTTGTTTGAGTTGTATTTCCACAATACATCCACCCTCTTTGGGCACATCCAACCGCATAGAAACATCATCTGCATAAATCAACATCAACCGCTGACAGACATTCTGAACACCAATATGCTCAGTATCATAAAACGTATCTTGATTAACTTGTAAAAGCTGATTCTGAATCCGCTTTTTTGTGGCATCATCCATGCCCACCCCATCGTCTGCAATGATGACAGATAGTACATTTTCTCGGTAGTTACAGGTTATTTGGACGGTTCCAACACCTTTTTTGGGTTCAATTCCATGCACAACTGCATTTTCAACAAGTGGCTGCAGTGTCAGTTTGGGAACAGTTAGATTTGCCAAATCCCCATGACATTCGATATGATACTGTAGCTTATCTTCATAGCGGAATTTTTGAATAAAGAGGTAGTCCTGTACATTTTCAATCTCTTCTTTTAAAGAAACCTTGTCCTTGCCCTTGAGGGAGTAACGGAGCATCTTGGCAAGAACGGAAGCAGCTTCATATATTTCCGGAACTTGCTTATCTATGGCAACACCTGCAATAGACTGGAGGATATTATTGATAAAATGTGGATTGATCTGTGCAATCAATGTGTTGAGTTGGGCCGTTTGAGAGGCTAGACGCAAACGGTATTGCTCATCAATCAGATGATTGATTTCGTTGTTCATCTGATTAAAAGTCTGCGATAACTGTCCGATTTCATCGACGGAATCTACACTGACTTGTGCATTCCGATCGCCTTGACCTATTCGTTTCATCTGCAGCTGTAGATTGGATAAGGGTTTTGTAACTCGTTTGGATATGAGGATGCCTATGAAAATCATAGCCAAAACTGTGAAAATCAAAAAAAGCAGCATCAGCTTCATGCTCTCTGCAATACCGGAGTGTAGGATGCGGTTGGGGATGGTTTTATATAAAACAGTACCTGAAATATCAGAGCGTATATAAACTACAGTCTTGATCTGATGGTCTGTCAAACTCTTGTATTGGATAGAGTTTGTATGGCTGCTTTCTGTAGAGATAATTTCATAAAGCTGTTTCTGTTCTTTCTCTGCAAGAGTCCCCTGATGAAAAATCATATCTCCATTTTTGTTCAAATACTGCATGGTTTCATCTTCGTAAAGCACCATGTCGGAACAGATTCGTTCAATAGAAGCAAGTGTGCAGTTGAGAGACAGGATCCCTGTTTCTTTAGTCAGCAAATGAAACCTTCTGCTAAAGGAAAATACAGGCTCTCGGCTATCAATTTCATATCGGTTTTCATAACCGGTCAATTGCCGCAACGGTTCTATCATAAAACGGGAGTCGGTATTCATAGAATCCAGATACCAGTCGGAGCTGCGAATAGTAGGATTATCAAAGAAGGAACGATTTCCACCGGAACTGACGATATACAATTCATCACTTTCATCAAGTAGGTAAAAAACACTGGAAATTTCTTTTCGCTGACCATATATATTTAGAAGCTGACGTTGTGTGCTGTTATATTGTTCCCAGGCAGGGCGGTTGTAGGCGTCAGAACTGTCGTAGAAAAGCAAAAAAGAGAGGGCATCCAATTGTTCCATATAGTCATCCAACCGTCCATTTACATTATTGAGAAAGGCGGAGGTATAATCGATGTAATTTTTCTCGGCTTCTCTAGATGCATTCATATAAATAACAGCTGCCAGAAACAGAACCGGGAGAATGGATACGCTGATGAGAATTACAGTGAGCTTTTTGTGAATGCTGTTTTTTAATGAAGAAAACCAGTGGATCAATATTTTCATAAGACTGCTTTTTGCTCCCTTCATTTAAGACTAGAAACTTATTTTTGGTTCCTATTATACACTATACCATCAAATTTTAAACTAAAAAGTAAATAATAACGATACAAAGTGGAAATTAGGCATTAAATATATCTGAAATATACAAAATACGGTCTGAAAGGTACAAGATTTGGCATAGTACCATGTGATATAGTAATGACAGAACCAAGGAAACCCTATTGAGAAGGAGGATTATTTATGAAAAAAGTATTTGCAATAGCCCTAACGGTCGCTATGATGACAGGAAGCTTAGCCGGATGTGGCAGCTCAAACACCGTTTCGTCTGAGGGTAGCACTGTGGAAACGGAAAGCACAACGGCAGGAAGCACAACGGCAGGAAGCACAACGGCAGGAACCACAACGGCAGCAGCACAGAAAGAGCCGGTTACCTTAACCTATTATACACGTTCGACGGCCTACCCACAGCGTGCGGAGGAAATCAACGCAAAGCTTCACGAAACCTTACCGAATATTACACTTGATATCGTACATGTGGCGGATAATTATGACACCGTTGTAAAAACAAAATTTGCTACAGGAGAACCGCCGGAATTGGTGGAGTGGTATTTTTATGAGACCAATCGTCCTTTTGTAGAAGCCGGTTATTTTGCAGATATTACAGAGGATCATATTGTAGATCATGTAAAACCACAATTTCAGGCCTCCGGTTCTTTAGATGGAAAAGTGTATGGAATTCCACTGCTGGCTGCAGCGGGCGGGATGATTTATAACACAGAGTGCTTTGAAAAAGCCGGAATTACAAAAGTACCAAGCACATTCGATGAGTTAAAGGATGCGTGTGAGAAACTAAAAGCGGTCGGTATTACACCGTTTGCAACCGGATATAAAGATGTGTGGGTAGCAAACCAGACGACCTGGAAATTTCTGGCTCCTTATGTAGGCGATCTTCAGATCTGGGCAGATGGGATGGCAAAAGGTACGGCCAGCTTTAAAACAGAAGATTCTGACAAGGCATTTGAACTGATGGATATTATTCTGGCAAACACGTTTGAAAATCCACTTTCGAGTGATGCTGCAAATATGTCACATAAACTAGGCATGGGGGAAGCAGCAATCCTGTTCCTTGGTGCATTCCAGTACGATGCAATTGTGAAATCCAATCCGGATGTAAAACTTGCATTGATGCCGATTCCTCATCCATATGACGGTTCTAAAGCAACCATGGAAGTAACGGTACAAAACCCGGTATTTATCGCCTCTAAGAATCAACATCCGGAAGAGTCAAAAGAAGTATTAAAGTGGTTTACAAGTGAAGAAGGCGCACGCATCATGAGTGAGGAAGCCGGACTGCCTACCGCAATGGATTGGAATGTGGACGTAGAACTGAGCCCATTGAGTCAGGATAGTGTTAAATATGTTCAGACCGGTGCTCCAACTGTAGATTTTATGAATATGTTTTGGCCGGCAGGTATGACTACCGAAGCAGGAAAGACCCTACAAAATTATATCTCCGGAACGATCGACAAAGAAGGATTTTTCACAGCAATGGATCAGGCGTTTGTAAATTTAAGCAAACAGTAAAACTAGGAGGAACTCCATGAAAAGATTCAAAAAATCGCCCAATGTATCCTTGCTATTGTTTTGTCTGCCCTTTTTGATTTTGTTTTTAGTGTTTTTTATTTATCCATTTCTGAATGGAATTTGGATGTCTTTTACCAATTCCAATGGCTTTACTAAGGTTTTTGAGTATGTGGGCTTTCGCAATTACTTGGAATTATTGAAAGATAAGCGCTTTTTGGAATCTACAAAAAACACGTTATTATTTACGGTACTAAATGTAGTGATTGGAAATGTACTGGCACTTCTGCTTGCGTTTGTTATAGAGTCGGGAATAAAAGGAAAAAATTTCTTCAGAACCACGTTTTTTTTACCCTATGTCTTTGCTCTGATTGTAATTGGTTTTGTATGGAAATTTATCTTCACCCAGTGGCTGCCACAGTTTGCGGCCTGGAGCCATCTTTCCTTTCTGAATCAGGACTTTCTGGGCAATCCTAAAATAGCCATTTATGCGACTATTATTGTCCAGATATGGTACCAACTGGGCTATTATATGATCATTTATATTGCGGGCATGCAGTCGATTGACAAAAGTCTTTTGGAAGCTGCTCGTATCGATGGAGCCGGAGCGATTGCTCTGCACCGCAGAGTAGTGCTGCCCCTGCTGGTTTCTTCGATCTCTATCTGTCTTTTTACAGGGATTGCATCTTCTTTTAAGGCATTTGATTCCATTCTTTCTCTCACCGGAGGCGGACCGGGATATGCCACTGAGGTATTGTCCCTGAATATTTATTATGAAGCAATGGGAGATGCGCAGCGCTATGGTTATGGAATGGCTAAGGCAATCATTCTTGCGGGCTTTATTTTTATCGTAACGATGATACAACGAAAAATATGTGATCATCTGGAGGTGGAAAACTGATGAAAAAAAGAACGATAAAATCTTGGATAATCAGTATAGGCCTGCTTGCTCTGGTGCTTGTTTACCTGATCCCGATCATGTATTTGTTCATGAATTCCTTTAAACCATATGTAGAAATTATGGATTCTTTTATTGCCTTGCCCAAGCAATTCACTTTTGAAAATTATGAAAAAGCTTGGAAAGCGCTTAACTTTGTTCAGTCCGGTTGGAATAGCTTGCTCATGACCATTTACACAATCGTGATTCTACTGATTACAACAACCATGGCGGCTTATCAGATTAGCCGTACAAAAACAAAACTCAGTAATTTTTTAAATCAGTTTTTTACAGTTCCTTACTTGATTCCCTTTTTTGCCATCATGATCCCGGTTCTTCAGATGGCAAAAAATCTGGGCATAAGCAATCATCTTCTGGGGGTATCCCTAGTGAATGTAGGGGTCTCCGGTTCTTTTGGTATGGTGATGTTTATCGGCGCCATCAAAGGAATACCCAGAGAACTGGATGAGGCTGCCAGTGTAGATGGTTGCAGTAAGTTCGGTATTTATACAAAAATCATACTTCCGCTTTTAAAACCTGCGATCAGCAGTGTCACTACCGTTTATGCCCTTTGGACTTGGAATAACTTCATGCTTCCCTTTCTTCTCCTTACAGAACGCAGCCGCCAGACTCTGATTATACGAGTCTATGATCTATTTGGTATGTATGGAACGGATTGGGAGGTTGTGATTGCCAGTCTTATCTTGATATCAGCTCCAATTATTATACTGTATGCGGCATTTCAGAAGAAGATTACGGGAGGTCTTACTGCAGGAGCGGTCAAGGGTTGACGATGTTTAAGAAAAGAGGGAGTTTATGATAGAAATAAAAAAGTTAAGGAATGAAGTGTTTTTGACAACTGATAGTTCGTGTTTATGCATGGATCCTCCCGTAGCAGAGGTAAATGGTCAAGCTATGGTTTGCAAAACGATGGAAGAACACACCAAAAGGAGTACGGAGGCAGTCGGGGGAAAAGAAGGAATCGTGACCAGTGATCGGAGTGTCTGCGGGGAGGTTTTAGTAGAACGCCGAATTTTTGATTCCGGTGATGGGAGTCTTTGTGCAATGCAGGTTAGGATCGAGAATATCAGCGAAATTTCAGTACAGCTTGGAAGTGTTATTCCGTTTCAATGTTGTGGTGACTCCGCGCTCTTTATTGGAAATTCCAGATTAAAAGACTGTCGTTTCTTGAAAATGGGAAGAAATAAATTGGATATTCCGGGAACGTTTCGTCCCTCCATAATTGATCAGGACTATTTGGATGCGGCATTTCAAGCAGAAAAAATGACCGCAGGCGGCGGTGTTCAGGGAAATACAGATGCATTTGTTTGTACCGACCAGATTTACGCGGAGCCACTGTGCTTTTTAAAAAGCGATAGAAATCCGTGTGAGAATGGAATTGCCTTCTGTAGTTTGGGACAGGCAGGAAATTTTACCGGGTTTTCGTTGATTCCGGGAGAAGAAAATCAAAGTTTGAGCAGTTTTTATGCATCTTGTGAATTTGATCAGATCAGATTAGAACCCGGAGAAACTCGGAACACTCACTGGATTCTGTTTTTTGAAGAAAAAACAGAACAGCAGGCAATTTGGCAATACACGGAGTATTTAAAGCATTATTTGGGAGGTAAGACACCTTCGAAGCGTTCTACACTATTTTGCTCCTGGTATTTTTATGGCAGGGAATTTTATGAGACGGATCTGGAAGAAAATTTAAAGTATCTGCAGGAGCAGCCGATTCCCATCGATGCGTTTATTTTAGATAATGGATGGATGGATAACTTTGGAGATTGGAATGCAAATCACAAATTTCCGCATGGGATGCAGGAAGCGGCAGACAAGATTAGAAATGCGGGAATGGCAGCGGGGATCTGGACCTGTCCCTTTCTTATTATGCCCAAATCGCAGATGTTTCAAAATCATCCCGAACTGATTGCCAAAACCCAAGAAGGCGGCAATGCTTATTTCCAATATGTAGAGGGTGCTTGCGGTGTGGTGGATACGACCCATCCGTTCTGCGAGGAATATTATCATGAGATGTATGGAAGGTTAAAGAACTGGGGTTATAATTATCACAAGCTGGATTTCATGAGAGCCACTACGGTGGATGCCAATATCCGCTTTTGGGATAGAGGAAAAACCAGGGCGCAGGCATACCGGAAAGGCCATGAACTCCTGCGGGAAGCTTTGGGATCGGAAGCTTATATTCTTTCCTGTGGCGGTGTTTATGATGCGGCCGATTTGGGAGATGGTTTGGTGGATTCTGTGCGGAGCGGCTCTGACTCTATCGGGAGTTGGGAGCATCCGAGCAAGGAGCATCATGCGGGAACCTTGGTGCAGATAAAACAGGCCATGGTTCGAAATTATCTGAACTGTTTTGTGAATTTAGACCCGGATTCGCTGATGCTTCGTAGGAGAGAAACTCCGTTTCGTATGCATGAAACAGAGAAACATAATTGGCTGTCAGATGGAAAATTTACGGATGCTGAGGTGGAAAGTCTGGTGGCAAAGCAGTATATCTGTGGAGGAAATGTCAATTTCTCCGAAAGGTTGGAGGAACTGCCTGCCGATCGTCGAAAGCTTCTCAGCTTGATCATCCCGCCGGTGGCGCCGCCCGCAGAAATTCTGGATTTTGATCATGAAATTTGTCCGACTTTGGCATTGAGCAGGATTTGTCCACAGCACTGCAGCCTGCCGGAATGGTTTACGCTTTCTGTGTCTAACTGGAGTGACGAAGCCGAAACCCGCAGCCTGAATTTGAAAATCCTGAAATCGGCAAAGCCATCCAAATGGGCAGTGCTGGAACTTTATACGCAGCAATTTTTAGGAATATTTGATTCCAAACAGCAGATCAGCCTTTTGATTCCGGCTCATGGAACCAGAATACTGCGCATCACTCCATGGGAAGGAGTGCTTCCGATTATTGCCGGTACGGATGTTCATCTTGCCGGAGGCGCCTATGAACTTTATGATGTCACAATGACAGAGACAGAAGTCAGAGGAAGAGTAGAGACTAACTGGGAATATCCGGTTACGGTTACTGCGATCTTTCCGGATGGAAAGGAAGGTCGGCTCAGACAATGCTGTGTTTTACCGGGAGCTGCTTTTATGATAAAAAAAGAGGAACAACAAGGAGGAGCCAATGAATAGACCGAATGTAATCTTTTTCTTTACCGATCAGCAGCGGTGGGATACGGCCGGATGCTATGGTCAGCCACTCAATGTTACCCCTCACCTAGATGCGCTGGCAAAAGAAGGGGTTGTATTTGAAGAAGCCTACACGGCACAGCCGGTTTGTGGTCCTTGCAGAGCCATATTCCAGACAGGTAAATATGCTACAGAACTTGGCTGCTATCGAAATGGCATCTCGTTACCAGACAATGTAAAAACGCTGGCCGATTATTTCTATGAAGCGGACTATGAGACTGCCTACGTGGGGAAATGGCATTTGGCCAGCGATTCCAATATTCCGGGTAGGTTGGATGTGAACTATGAGACAAAAGCAATTCCTCCCGAACGAAGAGGGGGCTACCGTGGCTTTTGGCGAGCGGCAGATGTGCTGGAATTTACCAGTCATGGTTATGACGGATATGTTTACAATGAGCAGATGGAAAAATGTGAATTTCATGGTTATCGCGCAGATTGTATCACGGATTTTGCATTGGAATTTTTGGATAATTACCAAAAAGAAAAACCGTTTTTTATGACTATTTCTCATATTGAGCCTCATCACCAAAATGACCGAAATCATTATGAGGGTCCGAATGGTTCCAAAAGGAAGTTTTCCGATTTTGTTCTTCCTGTGGATCTGGAGCGGTTGGGAGGAAATGCGGCAGAAGAATATCCGGATTATTTGGGATGCTGTCACAGTCTTGACCAAAACTTGGGCAGGCTGGTAGAAAAACTGAAGGATAAGGGGTTGTATGAAAATACGGTCATTGTATACTCTTCAGATCATGGCTCTCATTTTCGTACCAGAAATCAGGACAGCCATAAGAACGGTTATGATGATTATAAGCGTTCTTGTCATTCGGCTTGTCTGCATGTACCGCTAGTCATGGCGGGACCCGGAATTCCGCATGGGAAGAGAATTTCTGCTCTCGTCAGTACGGCAAGTCTCCCCAAAACCTTCCTGTCTCTTGCCGGAGTTAAGGTGGGCGAGCATATGATTGGCGAAGATCTGGTGAAATTGCTTGTAGGAGATCAATCAGAGCACCGTGACATGGTCTTTGCTCAAATTAGTGAGAGCCGAGTGGGCAGATGTATTCGGACCCCCAAGTTTTTGTACAGCGTATACGCACCCGGCAAGAATGGAAATGACTTTTCGGATAGCGATGTATACCGGGAAGATTTCCTATATGACCTTCAGAAGGATCCATATGAATTGGATAACTGCATAGAAAGACCAGAGTATCAAGAGGTGAAAAAAGAGCTTGCTGCGGAACTAAATGCGGAACTTGTGCGCGCAGGTGAAAAAGAAGCAAGGATTTTATAATCTGACGATTATAAAAAGGTTCAAAAATAGCTGCAAGCAATTCCGGTCAGTCTCGGAAGCGCTTGCAGCTATAAAAAAGATTATTTCTGCTTTTTTATAAAGGATACTTGGCAGGTGGGGCATCTACCTAGCAGAAGCAGTTTCTAATCTGCTGACAACGGGGATTACCTATGTGGTATTCACTAAGTTTATGCAAAAACAGGCTCGTAATCCTTCGGTGCAGGAAAATGCAAGTTTGAACTAAGTCTTTGCCCAAACGTGTCGATATATACTTATGAGCTTATTGAAGTGAGAAACATAAGCAGCGAGTTCACAAATCAAGCAAAAGAAAGAGAGGTTTATGATGGACATGTTATCCGTTACGAATAACACGGCAACGATGCATACCGCCAAGACGGCTGCAGCTGTGAAAAAGGCAGCAGCCGCTGTAATCGAAACCGAGAAAACGATTCAAAATGTGGATACTTTTGTAAAGAGCGAAGATACCGCAAAGATTGAGGATTATGAACCCAAGAAATCCCTGACGGCGGAGGAAATGAAAGAGATTCAGGAACAGCAGATGGCATCCTTTAGCAATATGCTTTCCGGTATGCTAAAAACACAAGGACAAAA
>JAVXIV010000018.1:15556-17877 GCA_036785645.1 Hungatella sp. | reverse complement strand
ATAGACGGCACGACCTACCACTTTGGCGATGACGGCATCTGCGTGAAGATGGATACCGAATAGAAGCTTCCACAGAAATAATTTCATACAGATATGTGGCTTGCAGAACCTGCCACAACCCAGTACAGGGGCGGTGAGAAATCATCGCCCCTGTACTATAAAAAAAGAAAGAATTGTTTGAAGTTTTTTCAATTTGATTGACATATTGCATGCGTTATCCTTATAATGGGTATATTGCAATATTTTGTAATATTAAGTCGATCTATGCGTGGGAGAAAAACGATGGGGAAATTGAAAAATAGTCATGCGATGCTGCTTGCCTTGCTGCTGATGATAAATGCGTGTCTTGGATATTGTTACCCGCCGATGCAAAGCTATGCCGATACGGAACGCGCTGCAACTGTGAGGGCAAGTTCTTTAAATATTAGGAGCGGACCCGGGACTACGTATTCCAGTGTTGCAAAACTATCTCAGGGGATGGCGGTTACTGTTATTGGGGAGAAAAAGGCTTCGGATGGAGCCATTTGGTATCAGATCCGCTTTCAGGGTAGTCAAACCGGCTATGCACTTGGCAGCTATATTCGCTTTCCGGTTCAATATACGAATGATTCCGGCTTTGAATCTTATTTGTCTGCTCAAGGGTTTCCCGAGAGTTATAAAGTGGGACTTCGTCAGCTTCATGCCCAATATCCCAACTGGGTATTTACGGCACAGCATACCAATTTAGATTGGAATACCGTCATTGCCAATGAGAGTATTGTGGGCAGAAGCCTGATCCACAAGAACAATGTATCTTCGTGGAAATCGATTGCCGACGGTGCATATGACTGGACTACCGGTAGCTGGCCGGGATTTGATGGGAGTGCTTGGGTAGCGGCATCGGAAGAGATTGTTCGTTACTATATGGATCCGAGAAATTTTCTGGACGATATCTATGTGTTTCAATTCCTTCTGCAAAGCTACAACAGTTCAGTACATACGGCAACCGGTTTGGAGACCATGGTCAATGGCACTTTTTTAGAGAGTAAAGCAAGCACCGGGACGCATACCGATTCGGGCAGCAATGGGAATGCAGGTAGCAATGTAGGCCCGGGAGTGGCTCCGGGTACCAATACGACACCGGGTACCAATACGACGCTGCCGTCCGATACCAATGGAACAAATTCGGGAACCAATACGACTCCCGAAAGCGGTGATAACAATGTAAGGCTGGAAGCACCGGGGGCATCGATTAGTTCGAGATATCAAAATCGAGTCACGACGGCGATCGGACCCGGTATGACCGGTGGACCGGGAGTCAGCTCGGGCGGTGAAAACCCTTCGGCACAGTCGGGCAGCGCGCCTATGTCCGGAAGCAGTTCTTATGTCGATATTATTATGAATGCGGGTATACAATCCGGGGTGAATCCTTATGTGCTGGCTGCTATGATTTTGCAGGAGCAAGGAAAAGGAACCAGTCCACTCATATCGGGTACCTATTCCGGATATGAAGGATATTATAATTTCTTTAATATTGAAGCTTATCAGTCCGGCTCTATGGATGCCATTCAAAATGGCTTGCGCTATGCTTCTCAATCCGGCAGTTATGGGAGACCATGGAACAGTGTCGAGAAATCGATTTTGGGAGGATCTCTGGTTTATGGAGACACCTATGTGAAGTCTGGGCAGGATACTTTTTATTTAAAGAAATTCAATGTGCAGGGGAGCAATCTGTACAAACATCAGTATATGACGAACGTGCAGGGGGCGGCATCGGAGGGCGCACTCTACGCGAAAGCTTACAGCGAAGAACTTAAAAAGTCTGTTTTGGAATTTCGGATTCCGGTTTATCAGAATATGCCGGATGCGATATCGGTAAAGCCGACGCTGGATGGCAGTCCCAACAATAAATTGGCAGGACTGGGTGTCAATGGATTTTCTTTGACTCCGACCTTCCATCGCGATAAGGCCTCCTACGATTTGATTGTAGATACTTCCGTAGCACAGGTGACCATCAACGCAGCTGCCATTGATTCTGCCGCTGTGGTAAGCGGAGCCGGCAATATCAATCTCCAAAGTGGCAACAATGATATTAAGATTTCTGTAAAAGCGCAAAATGGCTCGGTAAGGGATTATGTGATTCATGTGGTAAGGCAGCAAAATGGACCAACCCATGATGGTTCTGTCAATACGGGAATGACAGGAGGATCTTCCGGTAACACCAATTCCGGAACGCAAAGCGGACCGGGTGGACCGGGTGTCGGCTTAAATTCCGGAGGATCGCCTTCCGGCGGGACGACTACCGGCGGGACGACTACCGGCAACACCGAAACTTATGGACC
>JAVXIV010000018.1:0-15456 GCA_036785645.1 Hungatella sp. | reverse complement strand
CCGGCGGGACGACTACCGGCGGGACGACTACCGGCAACACCGAAACTTATGGACCGGGCGGAAGCAATATAACCATTGTTCAATAGAGGAGATCAGTTATGAATATAAAATTAAAGAAATTAATCACCGGTACTATTTGTACCGTTGCGATCGCTTGGGGTGTGTTTGGGCAATCGTTTGATGCTTGGGCCGCGACCGGCAAGATTGCATTTTCGGATCCTTCTGTTTCCGCAGGAGAAGAAGCTTCAGTCAATATGAAGATCAGCTCCGCGGAAGTGCTTGGCAAGGCAGATGTGATGTTATCCTATGATGCGTCGACTCTGGAATTTATCAGCGGAACCGATGCCAGCGGAGGAGCAGGATCCATTCGCATTGTGGGCGGGTCAGATACCGCCAACACGACGACCCTAACGTATACCTTGAAGTTTAAAGCACTGCAGGCAGGGACTTCCAAGATCTCGGTCAGCACACAGGAAGTTTATGATGGCAATAGCCAGATCGTCACAATTGAGAAGGAAGGAGAATCCGCAGTTACCATTACGGGACGTTCGAACGCTTCCAAGGAATCGGCTTTATCCGATCTCAAGATCTCGCCCGGAACCTTGACCCCGGCATTTTCGCCGGAAGTTGAGGCTTACACGGCTACGGTGGGTGCGGATACGACGAAGATCGTAGTAAGTGCGACCTCGACCGATGAGAAAGCCCAAGTGGCGATCTCCGGCAATGAAGAATTGCAGATGGGCGACAATGTGGTAGTCTGCAAAGTGATTGCCGAGGATGGTGCAACGGTCAAGAACTATACAATTCAGGTCACAAAAGGAGAGGGTGCTGTGTCGGATACTACTACGGCAGCCGCGGAAAACGGTGTCAAGGTTGAGACACTTGCCCAGACTGTTACCATTATTCCGTTGGACGATGGTGTAGCGATTCCGGAGGGATTTGCAGAATGCAGTATCCGCATTGATGATCAGGAAGTGATTGGATGGGTATGGGCTTCCGAGAAAGATCCGAAATACTGTGTATTTTATGGCGTGACAGAGGCCGGAGAAAAAGATTTCTATCGCTACGATTTGACCCAGAAGACGATGCAGAGATATTTCCAGGATCCAACTTCTGCAGCCGGAGTTTCCATGGAGCAATATACCTCGGTAGCGGAAGAGTACAATTCCTTGCTGCATGATTATAAGATTCGCCTTTATATGATTTTTGCATTATTTGCGCTTGCAGTGATCTTGCTGTTTGCACTGGTGATACTCTGGCTGAGGAAACGGCAAGTGGAAAATGAAGATTATGGCGACAGCTATAAGGATGAGAAACCAAAAGAAGAATTACAGTTGCGGAAGAAGCCGGTGCACAGGATCTCGAAAGAAGAAGAGTACTTGAGAGGTTTGGAGGCGGAGGAAGAAGCAGCAAAAACAAGACCCGAAAAGAGCGGGCAAGCAGAGAAGACAGAGCAATTGAAGAAAACAGACTCATCGGAGAAAACGGAGGAAACGGACGATGATGATTTCGAGTTTATAGATCTGGGGCTTTAAAAAACACAAGAGGCTGTCAAGGAGGAAACTTGGCAGCTTTTTCTTCTTAAAAGTATCTTGACGAACCTCCAATATTGTTATACAATTACTATAACAGATATAACGAAAGACGGTGAATCTATGATATGGAACATTGATTTTGAAAGTAACGAAGCAATTTATATTCAATTGTGTAATCAGGTTATTTTAGAGATCGCTACGGATCGGATTCGGGAGGGGGATTCTCTGCCTTCGGTCAGACAGTTGGCGGATCATATTGGCATCAATATGCATACGGTCAATAAGGCTTATTCTGTACTGCGTCAGGAAGGATTTGTGAAACTGGATCGTAGGAAGGGCGCAGTCATATCGCTGGCGATTGATAAATTTCAGACACTGGAGGAGATGCGCCGTGATATGGCAGTGGTGTTGGCAAAGGGAATCTGCAAAGACGTCGGGCGAGAAGAAGTACATCAATTGGTAGATGAAATCTATGACATCTTTCTCAATATAACCGAATAAGATGATAGAGATGGAGGATTGTTATGTTATGTGAAAGATGTAAGATTCGCGAAGCGAACATTCAGTATACGGAGATCATAAATGGTGTAAAAACCGATCATAATTTCTGCGCACAATGTGCCAAGGAAGTGGATTTTGGACCATATTCCGCCATATTTGACGGAGATTTTCCTTTGGGCAAACTCTTGTCCGGTCTCTTGGGCGGGGAGGAGTCTGTGAAAAAACCGGATAAATTACAGCAAATCAGTTGCCCAACCTGCAAGACCGGTTACGAGGAATTTGTTAATAAGAGTTGTTTTGGCTGTGCAGACTGCTATAGTGTATTTGATGTGCTGATCCATGATAACATTAAACAGCTTCAGGGAAGTGAATGTCATAAGGGAAAGCATCCTGTTTATCCGGATGATCATACGCTGCCTGCTGATATGGTTGGAGGTCATGTGGTGGATCAGAATTCTGTGGAGTCAGAGCTACGTACCTGGAATCTTCGCTTGCGAGAAGCATTAAAAAATGAAGAATATGAGACAGCGGCAGAATGTCGAGACAAGATCAAGGAATTGAAGGAAGGAAATCAGACAAATGCATAAATGGTTTGAAGAAGCAGATTTGGAAAAACCGAATATTGTCAGCAGCAGAATACGCTTGGTGCGCAATTGGAACGAATATGTCTTTCCTTCGAAACTCTCGGAAGAGGAGAGCTATGAAGTGATCAGCCGACTCCATGACAGTTTGCAGGATTTAGGAGAAATAGATGGCAAGCATTATGAATATGCCGATCTGAAGGAACTGAGTGATCTGGATCGCCGTGCGCTGCGGGAGAGAAGAATTCTCAATACGTCGATTTTAGAAAAAAAACTGCCTACAGCGATGATCCTTTCGGAAGAAGAAGATGTGTGTCTGATTCTGAACGGAATGGATCATATTCGCCTGCAAGTATTGGCATCCGGACTGCATTTGCATGAATTATGGAAAAAAGCAGATCAGATGGATGACTATATCAATGCGCGGTTTCCTTATGCTTTTGATGAAAGATATGGCTATTTGACCTCCTTCCCCACCAATGTGGGAACCGGAATGCGAGCATCGGTGGTCATTCATCTGCCGCTGCTCGCACTGGGCAAGAAATTCAGTGGAATGTTGGCGGATATGGGGCGATTTGGCATTGCGGTTAAGGGTGTTTATGGAGAGGGCAGAGATAATTATGGATCTCTCTATGAAATTTCCAATCAGAAGACGATGGGACAGACCGAGAAAGAATTGATCGATCTGGTGATAAAGGTGACAAACCGGTTAAATGATCAGGAGAATCAGGTGCGGGAGATCGCGCTGCAAAACCACAGATTAGAGCGGGAAGATGAAGTTTACAAGTCCTATGGTGTACTAAAGTATGCCAGAAGATTGTCTATGAAGGATGCCATGACATTTTTGTCTCAGTTGATGCTGGGCATGTCGGATGGATTGATTCAGCTACAGGAACCCTGTGCCGTGTATCGCCTGATGCTGGGTATTCAGGAGGCCAATTTACAAAAACTTTCGGACAGGCCACTTGGGAAGGAAGAACTGGATATGGCAAGGGCAAGCTATCTGCGCATGGAATTGCCGGATATTCAATAAGAGGAGGATGATAGAATGATAGATCGTTTTACAGAAAAAGCAAAAGAAGCGATTACTCTGGCAGTTGATGCAGCGGAAGAGTTAGGGCACAATTATGTGGGAACCGAACATTTGCTGATTGGGTTGATTCAGGAAGGAAGCGGAGTTGCCGCCAGAGTTTTGGAGGAATGCGGGGTACAGGAGGAGAAGGTGATGGAGTTAGTCAGCCAGCTGATTACCCCAAATCAGGGAGTTCGTTTGGCAGAGGAGAACAGCTATACACCGAGTGCAAAGCGTGTGCTTGAAAATAGTTACCGCGAAGCAGTGCGTTTTAAGGCACCTCTGATTGGAACCGAACATTTACTGATTGCTATTATTCGGGAGAATGACTGTGTGGCATCTCGGCTGCTCAATACGATTGGGATCAGTATTCAGCGTTTGTATGTGGATTTGCTGGCTGCTATGGGAGAAGACGCACCGGCGAATAAGGAAGAATTACAGACGAGTGGACACGGTTCCTCCAAAGGAAAACGAACCCCTACGTTAGACAGCTATAGCCGCAATCTGACCGCTTTGGCAAAAGAAGGCAAGTTAGATCCGGTGATCGGGCGCGAGATGGAGATTCAGCGTGTCATTCAGATTCTGAGTCGAAGAACGAAGAATAATCCGTGTTTGATTGGAGAACCCGGTGTGGGAAAGACGGCTGTGGTAGAGGGACTTGCCCAGATGATTGTGAATGGGAATGCTCCGGAGACGATTGCAGAAAAGAGAGTTTTGACCTTGGATTTATCGGGAATGGTAGCGGGTTCCAAATATCGCGGCGAATTCGAGGAGAGAATCAAGAAAGTTTTGGCTGAGGTGAAAGAAGACGGAGAGGTATTATTATTTATTGACGAGATTCATACCATCATTGGAGCCGGCGGAGCCGAAGGCGCCATCGATGCTTCCAATATCTTAAAACCCTCTCTGGCCAGAGGTGAGATTCAGCTCATTGGCGCTACAACGATTGAAGAATATCGAAAATACATTGAAAAAGATGCGGCTCTGGAGCGCAGATTCCAACCGATTACGGTCGAAGAACCTTCCGAAGAAGCCTTTGAAATTTTGAAGGGTTTGCGGGGGCGATATGAAGACCACCATAAAGTGAGCATCACCGAGGATGCCCTTCACGCTGCGGTGAAGCTTTCCGCACGCTATATTAATGATCGCTTTTTACCGGACAAGGCCATTGATTTAATGGATGAAGCGTCCTCCAAACTACGTCTGACTAATTTCGTAGAACCGGAAGAAATCAAGAATCTAAGCAAAGAAATCGAAACTCTGGAAAAGCAAAAGGAAGAAGCAATCAAAGCAGAGGCTTATGAAAAAGCCGGAGATATCAAAAAGAAGCAGTCAAAAAAGCAGGAAAAGATTGAAAAAGTCCGCGACAAATGGCAGAAGGATAAAACCGGAAGAAAACTGGTGGTAGGTGAAAATGAGATCGCGGATGTGGTATCCGGCTGGACCAAGATTCCGGTACAAAAGCTGGAGGAAGAGGAGTCCGAACGCTTAAGAAAATTGGAGAGTATTCTCCATGAGCGCGTCATTGGTCAGGAAGAGGCGGTGTCTGCGGTTGCCAAAGCCATTCGACGCGGTCGGGTAGGACTCAAAGATCCGAAACGCCCGATCGGATCCTTCCTGTTCTTAGGACCGACCGGTGTCGGGAAAACAGAATTATGCAAGACTTTGTCGGAGGCGATGTTTGGCACGGAGAGTGCATTGATTCGTGTAGACATGTCGGAGTATATGGAGAAGCACAGTGTATCCAAGATGATCGGTTCGCCGCCCGGCTATGTCGGATATGAAGAAGGCGGGCAGCTGAGCGAAAAGGTTCGCAGGAATCCATATTCGGTGATTCTATTTGACGAGATTGAAAAAGCACATCCGGATGTATTCAATATCCTGCTTCAGATTTTGGATGATGGACATGTTACCGATGCTCAGGGCAGAAAGATTGATTTTAAAAATACAGTTCTGATCATGACTTCCAATGCGGGGGCGGAAAATATCATTTCTCCGAAGCATTTGGGCTTTGCATCGGCAAGCGATGCCAAGGAGAGCTACCGTTTCATGAAGGATCGTGTGATGGAGGAAGTGAAACGGATCTTTAAACCGGAATTCCTAAATCGTATTGATGAGATCATCGTGTTCCATCCGCTGAACAAGGATAATATGAGGGCAATCGTATCCATCATGCTGCGCAGTATTGCCAATCGAACGGCACAACAGATGAATATTATAATTCGCGTGAGTGAAGAAGGCAAAGAATTTTTGATTGACAAAGGCTATGATGAGAAATATGGAGCCAGACCGCTGCGCAGAACCATTCAAAGCCAAATTGAAGATAAGCTGGCAGAGAAGATTTTGGATGGAGAGATTAAATCGGGAGATGAAGTTGAGATATCCAAGGAGGAAAGCGGTTTAAAGTTTATGGCTAAAACGCTGTGAAAGAAACCAAAAACAGCTAGCCATTTTTGGCAGAGTAGTGTATACTTTACCTAGGTAACAGCAGAGGTGATTTTACACAGAGGATAAGAGATAATATAGATACCAGGAGGGCAAACATAATGCCAGTAATAGAAGAATTGATTCGTTCCGGATCAGACGGAAGCATAAGCTTTGGCAATTACAAGTTGGATACAAAATCAAAGTTGGACAATTTTGAACACAACGGTGACTTGTATAAGGTTAAGACCTTTGACGAGATTACAAAGTTAGAGCGCAATGGCATGTTTGTATATGAATCAGTCCCGGGCACCACCGTGGAGAATTTTGTTGCGGCTGATTGGGGTGTTGAGTTTTCCGTAGAAGGCGATCAGGATGCGCAGATCACCGTGCAGCTGGAAGATGATACAGACTACGCAGTGGATGTCAATGGGGTAGCGGTTGGCGGTATGAAGACCAATATGAGTGGTAAGCTGAATGCCGGTGTGGAACTAAGCGAAGGAGTTGCGGCGAAGGTTCGCATCACGAAGCGCGCATAATTAAGAGAAGGGGCTGCCTTTATGGGTCAGTCCCTTTTTGCAGGACAGAAATAGGAGGATCACATGGCAAAGGCAAGAACAACTGCATTTTTCTGCAAAGAATGCGGCTACGAATCCAGTAAATGGATGGGGCAGTGCCCCGGATGCAAGGAGTGGAACACGCTGGTAGAGGAGCCTATCGGGAAAAAAGAACCGTCGGGGAGAAGGACGCTGACTTCCTCTGCCAAACCGACCTTGCTTTCTGCAATTTCGATCGAAGAAACGGATCGGATCACGACCGGTTATGTGGAACTGGATCGGGTACTGGGAAGTGGCATTGTGGGTGGCTCTTTGGTGCTGGTTGGCGGGGATCCCGGAATTGGCAAGTCCACGCTGCTACTGCAGGTATGTCGGAATCTGGCGGCGCAGGGACAGCGCGTGCTTTATATTTCCGGAGAAGAATCCCTAAAGCAGATCAAACTGAGAGCGAATCGCATCGGTGAGATCACGGGAGAGCTACTCTTTCTGTGTGAAACCAATTTGGAGAGTATTGAGACGACGATTGCAGAGGTTCAACCCGGAATCGTGATCATTGATTCGATCCAGACGATGTTTCGGGATGAGGTCAGTTCTGCTCCGGGCAGTGTCACGCAGGTGCGAGAGTCCACAAACTTACTGATGCAGATTGCAAAAGGCAAAGGCATTGCAATCTTTATTGTAGGACACGTAACCAAAGAGGGCGTGGTAGCCGGTCCCAGAGTGCTGGAACATATGGTGGATACGGTTCTCTATTTCGAGGGAGATCGCAATGCTTCTTACCGCATTTTACGAGGGGTGAAGAATCGTTTCGGATCGACCAATGAGATCGGTGTATTTGAGATGCAGGAAAAAGGACTGGTGGAAGTGAAAAATCCATCGGAATTCATGCTGAGCGGACGACCCGAAGGGGCTTCCGGTGCTGTGGTGGCCTGTTCCATAGAGGGAACCAGACCCATTCTGCTGGAAGTACAGGCATTGGTCACACAAACCAATTTTGGGATGCCCAGACGAACCGCAGCCGGTACGGACTATAACCGTGTCAATTTGCTGATGGCAGTACTGGAAAAACGCTGTCATTATGAGATGTCGCGCTATGATGCCTATGTGAATATTGCGGGGGGTATGAAGATGAACGAACCGGCACTGGATCTGGCGATTGTGATGGCTCTGGTATCCAGCTTGAAGGACCGGCCAATCGACCCACGGACGATTTTGTTTGGAGAAGTGGGACTCTCCGGTGAGGTACGGGCGGTATCGATGGCAGAGCAGCGCGTGTATGAGGCATTGAAGTTGGGATTTGAAACCTGCATTTTACCGCAGTCCTGCTTGGACAAGATGAAAAAGACCGATCAGATCCGCCTGATTGGTGTACAGAATATCAAGGAAGCAATCGCTTTGCTGTAGGCAGAAAAATTTTATGTAGTGTAAAAGTGTATAAAGCCATTGACACGGATTCTATAATATGTTATTATTTTCAAGTGTGCAAAACATAGGGGAATAGTTCAATGGCAGAGCAACGGTCTCCAAAACCGTAAATGGGGGTTCGAGCCCCTCTTCCCCTGCTTTTCTTTTGAGGGATGTATGATCATTATAAAAACGTAGGAAAAGATTGGAATTCTTTTATTTTAAAGAGATTTCGATCTTTTCTTTTTTATTTTAAAAATAGCTTTTTTAGGACGAACTCGGCATGAATTCCTATAATACATGGATTTTTGGAGGAAATAGTATTATAATAGTTAAAAATATGAGTGTTTTTGAGGGAGCGGCGAGTGCAGTTGCTAGGATCATGGGAAGGTAAGGGGGAGGTTATGTTTCGAATATTATTGGTGGATGATGAAGCGGAGGAGAGAGAGGGAATTAGCTTTCTGATTCAGAAATATAAATTGCCATTACGGATCACAGAGGCTCAAAACGGACAAAAGGCATCCGAATATCTCAAGGCTCATGCGGTGGATATTTTGTTTACCGATGTGAAGATGCCATATAAAGATGGGTTGGAGCTGGCGAAAGAAACGTTTGAGCAATATCCTAAAATCAAAATTGTGATTTTCAGTGCGTATGGGGAATTTGAATATGCCAGAAAGGCGATGGAGGCTCATGCGGTAGACTATTTACTAAAGCCTATCGAACTGGATGCATTTGAAAAAATCATGAACAAGGTGATTGAAGATTTAACCAAAGAACTGGAACAGTCCCGGCATGAAGAAGAACAGAGGAAGGCCTCCAAAAAAAGTCTGTTTTATACCGTATTTACCGGAGGGAATTTGACCGGATTTGAAAAAGGTCAGTTGGAGGAGTACTTTCAGAAGATTAAAGGCGGACGAAAGCTGATCATAAATATAGAAAGTGGAGAAAATATATTTGAACAAAATGAGACGATATTTTTAAAATTATTATCCACTTACCTATTGACAGACTATGAATATGTGAATCTCTATCCCAATGCTTCCGTTTTATTTTTGTCAGCGGATACAAAAATTATGGATGAGGATTTGAAACAGTGCCTGTTTAAACTGGAACGCGATGTTCGGCTGCTTTTACATACGGATCTTTCGGTAGTTGTCAGCAGGGAATTTAAAACACCGGAGGATATGATGCAGCAAGTGGAAGATGTCAATATTATCCGAAGAGATTTCTATGGTAGGGGAGAAGAAATCATCTATTTGTCGGAAATCGTGTTGAATTCCGAATATTATGAAGTGGAAGTGGAACGAATAAAAAAACTGATGTTAGATGCCATCCAGAACAAAGAGGAAGCATTGATTATTCTCTATGCCGACCGATTGGTGGAAACCATGGGGCATGGGCATGTGGTGAGCAGAATTTACGTGCATCATGTTTTTTATGATATCTTATTGTCATTTTACGAACAATACAGAGTCCATGATAAAACGCGTCTCTTTGAGATCGTGGATCTTTTACTTTCTTATAAAAGCAGCGATCAGATATTAGATAAACTCAAGCATGTTTTGAATGAAGTATTAAAAAAACCATCGAATGCGATCGAGGATACGCATACGATCGCAGAAAAAATACAGAATATTATTCATGATGAATATGGGACGGATCTTAGTTTAGATGAGCTGGCCGGGCGGGTGAATCTTGCACCGGCTTATGTGAGTTATCTATTTAAGAAAGAGACAGGCAACACCATTGTAAAATATATTACAGATTATCGAATGGAAAAGGCACGGCAATGGTTGGATGATCGAGAACTTAAGATTGTGCAGGTGGGAAAAACCTGTGGTTATGAAAATCAGCCATATTTTAATCGTCTCTTTAAGAATTATCATGGTGTTACTCCGCGTCAATACCGGGATAAGAATGGGTGATGATAGATGAAAAGATGGATTAGATGGTATTATGGAAGCGCCTCTATCAGGAAAAAACTGGTAATTAGCTATATTCTTTTGGTGACTGTTCCGATTTTGGTTTTGGGCTTTCACACCTACTCTGTTTCTAGGAAAAATATGGAATCCCAGACAGAAGTGACGATGAAAAATAACATGAATTTGATGGTTTCTGATTTGGAAACTTCTTTAAAACGAGAAAATGATAATATTAAATACCTATCTTATAATGCAAAATTTCGACAAATTCTGAAAAATAGTGCGGGCAATCCGGTAGAACTGGCTGCTGTTTTAAATGAGGTAGTGGAACCGATTTTTTGGTATTTTATTACGAGCGATTATAATATGAAGGGAATTCAGATCTATTCTTCTTATGTTTCCAATGACATTGGAAGCTTCTTAAAGTCAGATCGTTCTTGTAAGGAGGAATCTTGGTTTCAATATCATCAGCAGAATTTCGATATCCTGTGGACTTATGAAGATGGAAATCTTTTTGCTACCAGGACACTGTTAGATGCACCTACGGCTTCGGAACCCATAGGTGTGTTAAAACTCGATGTATACCCTTCTTCTATATTAGAACCAATCAGTCGGATCAATTTTTTAAATAATGGCATTTTGATTACGGATAAAACCGGACAGGTTATTTACGAAAAAAGGACGGGGAACCAATCCACAGATGAAGCGGTGCTTTCGTTGGCTCAAAATGGAGATGTGACAGAATCTGTTCAAGGGGACTATTTGCTGATGACACAACAGATTGAGATTTGTAACTGGAATTTATTTTATTATGTTACGAAGGATCAGATTACCGGACAATTGAATCAAATTTTGAAATCCACACTGTTGGTGGTAGCAATCTGTGTGATTGTGATTGTGGGACTGATGGATATTTTATCCAGAGTGTTGAGCCGAAGAATTTTAGAACTAAAGAAAAGCGCCGAAAAGGTGGCTGTGGGCAATTTTGATTTGGAAATCAACCACGATTACACAGATGAAATCGGGGTGGTATCCAGAAGTCTTCAAGTGATGTGTCATCGCTTGAATGAGATGATCAATCTCGTGTATAAGGCAGAACTGGAGAAAAAAGCTATGGAGTTGAAAGCACTTCAAGCTATGATCAATCCGCATTTTCTCTACAATTGTTTATCGAGTATTAAATGGAAAGCGATTCGTTCCGGCAATGATGAAATCAGTGATTTGACGGGACTTTTAGCTAAATTTTATCGAACCAGTTTAAATGGCGGAAATCAGATTACCACGGTAAAAAATGAGTTGGAAAATATTAGCGCCTATATTGAACTGCAGCGTAGAACCCATGAAAATCGGTTTGATGTTTGCTATCATGTAGAGGAATCCTCCCTTGCATATTCTATGCCCAATTTTCTGCTTCAGCCTTTGGTGGAGAATGCGATTGAACATGGCATCAATTACCAAGAGGATTCTCTGGAAAAAGGATTGCTTGTGATCGAATATGAGACAGAAGAAAACTATCTGATCTTTCGCATTTTGAATAATGGTCCTCAAATTGAATTGGAGCGATTAGAGAAAATCTTGAATACTCCGGGAAAAGGATATGGAATCTTTAATATACAAGAGAGAATCCGAATCTACTATGGAGCAGACTGCGGACTGTATGCGGATATTGACGAAGATGGGTATACGCGTTTTACCGTTAAAATTTTAAGAGAATTGGATATGTCCTTAAAATAGTACAAGGTTTCTAAAAAAATTGTTAGTTCCTCTGTGGAGAAAAACAGTTATGCTTAGGATATCAAAAAACAGGAGGACGGTAATATGAGAAAAAAAATAGTCAGTGTTGCTTTAGGTATCAGCATGGCAGCGACGATGATGTCAGGTTGTGCAAAGAGTGCAGAAACCTCTGCAACGACACAGGCGGAAGCCAAAATAGCAGCAGAAACAAAAAAAGCAGAGGAGAGCAAGGCTTCCGGCGGTGAAAAAGTGAAGCTTCGCATGACCTATTGGAATAGTGAAGATACTATGCAGTCGATGCTGGATTATCTGGCCACAAAAGTTCCTGAGGTAGAAATTGAATATCAGTTTATTGATAATTCCAACTATGATACGATTGTGGACACGCAGTTATCCGCAGGAGAAGGTCCGGATATTATCTGTGAATCTCCGGGTTCTTCTTTAAAACATGCAAGACTTGGATATTTGGAGCCAATGAATGATTTGGGAGGTCGTTATTCTGCAGCAGGCACCAGTGTTTATTCTTATGAGAATCAGGTCTATGCACTTCCGGGAATCAGCTGGTTTGAGGGTATTTATTATAACAAAGATTTATTTGAGCAGAACAATATTGCCCTGCCTACTACCTTCGATGAATACATCCGTGTATGCAAAGCGTTTCAAGAAAAAAATATAGTGCCATTGGCAGCAGGATTAAAATCATGGGAGCCGATGCTCAAGAACTCTATGGCATTTGTAGCAGCAGAATATTTATCTACAGATACCGGAAAGCACTTTGGTTCTGATTATCGTGATGGTAAAGCAACACTTGCAGGAACCTGGGACCCTTATTTGGAAAAATGGTCAGAGATGATAAAAGAAGGTGTCTATACAACGGATATGACCGGTGTGGATCACGATCAGGCATTGGAGCAGTTTGCAACCGGAAAAGCAGCGATGTTCTGTTCCGGTCCATGGGATTTGGAAGCTATCATGAGTAAAAATCCGGAATTGAAGATCGATATGATGCCATTTTATGGCACAAAACAGAGTGCAGGCTGGCTGATTGGCGGCCCCGGATGCGGATTTGCAGTCAATAAGTCTTCTGCAAATAAGGAAGCAGCTCTTAAAATCTTAGATGCAATTTCTTCCGTAGAAGGTCAAAAATCTTTATGGGAGAACAATCAGGGTGGTTCCTCTTACTTGGAAGGTGCTGCGTTTGAACTTCCGGAAGCATATCATGGAGTTTCTAAGACCTTAGCCGCCGGCAATGTATACTGTCCTTGGAATGAATGGGGAGCAGCCGCCGGAGCACATGAAACTTACGGTACGGAGATGCAGAGCTATTTGTTGGGTACTCAGGATTTAAAAACAACCCTTTCCAATGTGGATTCGGCTGTAGCAGAATTACTTGCAAAATAACGTAATATAAGATGATTTAGGGAGCATTGTTCATGTCAAGACAACGATATGCGAGCCACATGGGCAACGCTCCCTTTTTGTACCGTTTTATCGGTACAGCAGAGGAGGAGGAATCTTATGGAGCAGAGAAGACGAAACAAAAGACAGGCAGGAACCTTGGGAACCTATTTCTATCTTTTTATTTTTCCGGCTTTGGCTGTATATTTGTTGTTTAGTATTGTTCCGTTTCTTTATACATTTTACTATAGCTTTACCAATTATACAGATATGAATCCGGTAAACTTAGATTTTGTAGGCTTGAAAAATTATGTGAAGGTATTTCATACACCACTGATGTTAGTGGCCATACGAAATTCTGTGACTTATGCAATCGTACTGACTTCTTTGCAGACGCTTTTAGCACTGCCATTAGCGGTGTTGCTGAATCAAAAGTTAAAAACTAAAAATCTATTGCGTGCGGCTTTCTTTTTCCCGGCCGTATTTAGTTCTCTGATTATCGGTTATCTATGGAATTTCATTATGTCATCTTCGGATTATGGATTGATTAATAATCTGCTTCATCAGCTTGGATTTGGTACTTATAATTTCTTTACAGCAAACCGAGCACTTTTTTCTGTTATTTTAACGCAGGTATGGCAATGGACGGGGTGGGCGATGGTTATTTATTTAGCCAATCTTCAGAGTATTTCACCGGATCTTTATGAGGCAGCTGATATCGATGGTGCAGGAGGACTGAAAAAATTTTTCTATGTAACCTTGCCGTTGATGTGTCCGTCCGTAAAAATCGTTATCGTAACCGGTTTGATCGGAGGCATGAAGGTGTTTGATATTATTTATTCTATGACTTCCGGAGGCCCCGGCAATGCCACAGAGACGGTTATGACGGTTATGATGAAAAAAGGAATTTCAGATGGATTTTATAGTACCGGTTCTGCATTTGGTGTGTGCTTTTTTGTAATCGTACTGCTCATCAGTACAGTGGTAACAAAATTAATGGGGAAATGGAGTGACGCGATACAATGATGAAAAAAGTTCATGTAACAAAAGCAAAACGAAACCTTATAATTTTAGAAGTGATTATGGTGATGGTTGCCATGATTTGGTTTATTCCGATTTATTATCTGATTGTGACAACACTTAAAAACCCGCAGGAAGCTATGATAAATCCCTTGGCCTTGCCTCATATGCCGGTATTGGAAAATTATTATCTGGCATGGAAAAACATGCAGTTTCCAAGAGCATTTGCTAATACGCTATTTATAACGGTAACGGCCGTGGCCATCATTGTAGTCTTTGGTTCTATGGCAGGTTATGCTCTGGCCAGAACAAAAACAAAAATGGGCAGCCGCATGTTCCTCTTCTTTTTGGCAGGATTGATCGTTCCTTTCCAAATGAACATTGTCAGCTTATATAAAATTGTGAAAAGCTTGAATCTGATGAACACATCGTTTGCAGTGATTTTGGTAAATGTGGCCATTAACACTCCCCAAGCAGTCTTTTTATTCAAAGAATTTATAGAAGGAACAATTCCAAGGGAGTTGGAGGAAGCAGCAGAAATAGATGGCTGCACGGTAATTCGCAAGTTTTTTAAAATCGTACTTCCGCTGTTAACACCGGTGATCTCTACCGTTGTGATCATCGTCACCTTAAATGTATGGAATGAATTTATGACACCATTGTTGTTTTTACAGAGCAGAGAGAAAGACGTAATTCTTCAGGAAGTATCCAGAAACATTGGACAATTTGCAACAGATTGGACCGCATTGTTCCCAATGCTGATGTTGGGAGTTGCGCCACTTATGATTTTTTACTTATTTATGCAAAAATATATTATTGCCGGAGTGTCGGCCGGTGCAGTGAAAGGTTAGGCGGATCAATATGAACCAAGAAGTGATGGAAATGAAATGTGGCAGTGTGATGTTTCTTGTGCCGCATCCGGATGATGAGATTTTGATGGGAGCCGGAATTTTATATGAAGCAGTTCGCCAAGGCAGTTCGGTCACCGTTGTCATGGTGACGAACGGTGACTATGAGAGTTCTGATTTTTCCGTTGGACGGAGTCGTTTGAGAGAGACTTTGGCGAGCTTAGAAGTTTTGGGTGTTGACAAAAACCAAGTTGAATTTTTGGGATATGCCGATACCGGAATGCCCAAGGAGGATAGCTTCCTATATCAATTATATCAGGAAAAAGATGGAAGCCGTGTGAAGGAATCCTCATGCTCTGACAAAACCTATGGATTAGAGGAAAAGGAAGAATTCCATAAAAAAAAGTATGGTGTTCATGCGCCTTATGATCGGAATCATGTAGAGGAAGATTTGAAA
>JAVXIV010000017.1:0-17943 GCA_036785645.1 Hungatella sp. | reverse complement strand
TATTCATCTGAATACTTCCGTCTCCCGTCAGTAATATGATATCCCGGCTGTGATCTGCCATACATGCTCCAATTGCCGCCGGCAGATCATACCCCATCGATGCAATCGCAGAATTGGAGATAAAGCGCTGTCCCTTTTTAATCTGATAGGCATGTCCGCCTACCACGCAGGCAGAACCATTGCCCATGACACTGATCTGATTTTCAGAAAGATGTGCACTTAATTCCTTCACCAAAGCATAAACATTGATGTTCCGATCTTCTCTCTGCTCCAGATGGTGCGGCAAAACTACCGGATATTCTTCTCTCCACATCCGGCAGGTGGAAAGCCAGGTCATACCCGGCAGCCCCTCTCCTCCGCCAAATAGTGGAGTTTCTTCCAGTGCAAGATCCAGTGCCTCCAGTAAATCCTTGGCATCGGCATGGATAGGAAGATCTACATGAACGCTGGGTTTTTTTAATTCTTCTATATCAATATCATTGATGATCGTATACGCTTCTCTCGCCCAAGTCTGATAGTTATAACCCACCTGTCGAATACTCAAACGGCTTCCTATAGAAAACAGCAAATCACTGTTCTGCACAGCAAAGTTACCCGGACGGTCTCCCATACCGCCTGCACGTCCCGCATAAAGCGGATCGTCATCACACATACAGTCCTGACTGTTCCAACCGGTTACTACCGGAATCCCCAGCTTCTTGATGACACGTTCAAACACAGGATAAGCCCCTGCGATACGGATTCCGTTGCCCGCATTGAGCACCGGACGCTTGGATGCCCGAAGCTTCTCTAGGATGATTCCAATCGTCTCCTCCGATACCTTGGGTACCGGTTTGGGATTCTCTGCTTCCCAGATCTCCGGATCAAATCCTTCCAGTTCGTCCGTCTCCACCAAAGTGCCCTGGATGTCCACCGGAATATCCAGCCACGTAGGTCCCGGTCTGCCGGAATATGCCAGATAGATGGCTTTCTCCAGACAATAACGAATCCGCAGAGGATCGGTCACCATCTCACTGTACTTTGTCATACAATCAATGGCTTTCGTAATATCAAATTCCTGATCACCCATCGCCCGAATGCCGACTCCGGACCATCTGGCAGTTGTGTCATAACGCACCTGCCCGGATAAAATCAACATCGGAATCGAATCCAACCAGCCGCCCACTACCCCTGTAATTGCATTAGTTCCACCCGGTCCCGTCGTCACACATACGGCTGCAATCTGATTGTGAATTCTGGCATAAGCCTCGGCTGCCATCGCACATGCCTGCTCATGATGCTGATACAGGCAGTGAAGTCCCTCCTGATGTCCCAAGGCATCATTTAAGTGCATGGCGCCGCCACCGGTTACCGTAAAGACCTGTGAAATCCCTTGTTTCACTAATTTCTGTGCGATATAGTTGGAAACTTTCATTTTCATATGTCATTACTCCTTCTCCGCTCAATCATTTTTGATTATTATAGCATAACTATGTAAAAAATCCTACCAGTTTTACCAACAACCTACACTTTCGCACCCCTTCCCCATCGGCTATAATCGAGAAGTAACATCACTACAAATTTTCCGAAGGAGAGATTATGATTATGAAAAAACAAACCAAATGGATTGCGGTCATGTCCGCAGCATTCGTAATGACAGCGGTAGCCCCTACTTTTTTGGCACCGGTTATGGCACAGAGCACCGGATGGGTTCAAGAACAAGACAACTGGAAATTCTATGATTCTGACGGCTACTATTTAACAGATTCCTGGAAAAAGCAGGATGGCAGCTGGTTTTATTTAGATGCAGAAGGAACACTTGCCTTTAACCGGCAGGTCGACGAATATTATGTGGGATCCGATGGAAAACGCGTCTTAAATCAGTGGATTTCGCTTCCCAATGATGACAGCTACGATTCCCCCGATGCACCGGAGTTTCTCTGGTACTACTTTGGCAAAGATGGGAAATATATCACTTCTAAATTTCAATCCATCGCTGACAATTGGTACTATTTTAACAGTGAAGGGCATATGGCTACCGGAAAGGCTGAGGTCGATGGAGCCACTTACTATTTAGGAGATTCCACAGATGGTATCATGAAAACAGGATGGATTCAGCTAGAAGATTCTTCCGATGATCCGGAAGAGAATACCGCTTGGTACTATTTTGACCGCAGCGGAAAGATGGTAGAAAATCAGGTAGACAAAAAAATCGACAATTTTTACTATACCTTTGTAAATGGAAAAATGCAGACCGGCTGGTACCGGCTTCCTGTTCTTTCCGATGAGACGGCCACAGCTTCCGAGGCAGCTTCTGTCACACCAAAAGGCAAAGCAGATTCGGTAACCGGATACCAGTATTATGAAAAAGAAACCGGAAAACGCGCTTCCGGCTGGCTCACCATCGAAGGTGCTCCCGGCATCAGTGAAGAAGGCGAGCACTTCAGCTTCTACTTTAATAGTGGGAAGCCTCTGCATTCAGTAATCGGATTTCAGGCTTTCAGCATCAATTCTAACAAATATGCCTTCAATACAAGAGGGGAAATGCAGATCGGAAAGCAGATCATCACCTTGGACAACGGAGACGTTGCCAACTCCTTCTTTGGAGCAGACGGTGTGATGAAAACCGGCAAGCAAGTCATCTTCAATCCGGAGTTAGATCAGAATCAGACTTGGTTTTTCCACACAGATGGTACCAAGAAAGGTCAGGGATTCCACGGAATCCGCGACAATACGATCTATGAGTATGGTCTGCGAAAAGAAGCTTGGACGGAACTGCGCTACGCACCGATTGCGTTCCAGAACGAACAATACCTGGTCAATACCTCCGGAACGATTCAGAAAGCTTCTACAGGTTCTAAGTCCGTCGCAAAACCGGAACTGGGTGCCGGATATAAAGATATCAAAGATGCCAATGACAAAGTTTGGGTAGTGAATACCAACGGTATCATTCAGTAACAGCACGATGAAAAGCGGCAGTCGAACCTTACCGGTTCCGGCTGCCGCTTTGTATATTTGGTTACAAACGCAAATATTGTTACGTTGTAATGGTTGTGTCTTGAAACCGCTTGAAATACGAAGGAGATTACCATGAGAGAATTATCGGTATATTACTGCCGTAGCTGCGGACATTACGCATTTTTTCAACTTCAGAATAATGCTGTCTGCCATAAATGTGAGGAACCCATGATTTTATTGCCTATGCCCTATCAGAAATTTATGGATATCGGTTATGAGGACCGTGACCGTTTAATCTCCCGAGAAATCATCAATGCCAGTCCCACTTTAGTTCAACGCCTCACCGCTCCCGGCAAGCTGTTTAACCAGCGGGAAATCATTGGGCATTTAACCAATCGCGTAGAGGAACTGGAAGAAGAAAATAAAGAGTTAAGCGACACGGTTGAATGGATGCACGAAACCATTTGGACTCTGATTCGCAAGAGCAAAAGCTGATTTTAATTTGTCATATACCGGTTAATCAGACGATTTAAGGTAACTTTCATCTGTGCCATGATGCTTAAAAGCATTTCATTATCTGCTTTTAACTGAGCATTCTCCTGCTCTAATAGGGATTGTCTACTCTCTTCACTCATGTGGGGGAACACCTCCTTGTCTTAAGATAGGTTCACTATACATCCCCTTTTCAGTTTTGAAAAGCACATTCAATCGCACAAATCGACACTTTTTGTCGAATACCACATTTTGGAAATCCATGATTTTTGCATTTACGTAAGGAAACCACAAGATATACTTCCCCCCCATCCGAAAGATACTATTTATGCCAACGTCTGTGATTCTAAAGTTTGAGAAACTTGTCGAAATTTTTCTCTTATGAGGTTGTAAGATTCCTGTCTGAAAATCGTAAGATTTAGACTCTGATTTGATATAGAAAAGCACAAATCCTTATGTTATAATATGGATGAATCAAAAAGGAGGACAGATGTATGAACAAAAAATATATTTTAACATGCGCTCTTTCCCTTACACTGATGCTTGTATCTGTAGTCCCAACCTTCGCCGGTACCTGGATCGAACAAGACAACAATACTTGGGAATACCAAAACGATGACGGGGAATACGTCACCGGATGGATAGATGATGGTACAAACCGATATTATCTAGATGAAGATGGTGTTAAAAAAACCGGTTGGTTTAAATCGAAGGGTTGTTGGTATTATCTGGACGAAGACGGTATCTTGGCATCAAGCACTTGGATTGACAACTATTATGTCAATGCAGACGGTAAATGGATTAAAACAAAATAACAGTGCACAACAAAAAGCAGGTCGTGGCCACCCACACACCTGCTTTTTGTTGTTCCATCCTATTTTTTCTTGATATACACCAAGATCGTCATGCCATTGCTGGAAACTTCCTTCTTCGACTGGATCTCCGGAAGCGCATCCACCATCGCACTGAATTTTCGATATCCATAATTCCGCGGATCAAAATCCGGATATCGTTTGTTGATCATGTTGCCCAAATCGCCTAGGAACAGCCATTCATCATCACTTAACAGTGAGCGAATGAACAGTTTAATCACCCGCAGACTGGTAATCGGTTCCGCCGGGGTATTATCTGCTCCATTATTACGCCCTGCGGGTACCGCCACCGGCTCTCCCACATTCTTTTTATTCTCAGCTGCCGGTGAGGCATGCTTCCCGGTCTCTTCTTTATAAAGTACATCCAAGGTCTTAAACTGTTCACAAGCCTTGACAAAAGATGCCGGTGTTTTGCTTTCTCCCATACCAATCACTCGTTTACCGGCTTCTCGCAGTCGTACCGCCAATCTTGTGAAATCGCTGTCCGACGATGCAATAATAAAACCATCCACAATGTGCTCGTAGAGAATATCCATCGCGTCGATAATCATAGCGGAATCCGACGAGTTTTTACCGGTTGTATAACTATATTGTTGAATCGGAGACAATGATTTATCCAGAAGACAGGTCTTCCAAGACTCCTTACTCACATCGGTCCAGTCCCCATAAATTCTCCGGATACTGGCAATTCCATAGTTTTCTGCCTCTTGTACAATAATATTGATATACTTGGGGGATATATTATCCGCATCAATCAATAACGCATATTTCATTTCACTTTCCATTCATTCTCCTCTGACTCTTTCTTCACCATGATGGGGCAGCTTCGCTGATCAGCGAACCCATACACCATCACTGTTTAACGGATATCCGCCAATCGTTGTATTGGTCAGCATCGCACCTCCGCTGTTCGGATCCAAATAATACCACTTATTGTTAATCAATGCCCATCCGGTCTGCATCACTCCGGTCTGCGGAGACATATAATACCAGCGATTGTTGCTCAAATTCCACCCGGTCATCATCTGCCCATTGGCGGGATTTAAAAAATACCACTGGCGGTCATATTCCAGCCACCCAACCTGCATATCCCCATTACCGGAAAAATAGTAGGTAGCTCCGCCGATCTTCTGCCACCCGGTCAGCATATATCCGTCATAACTGCAATAATACCATTTATTATCCAAATGAAGCCATTGATTGACCGGATAGCTTCCATTCGCATTGCGATACCACCAGCCATCTGCGGTCTCTACCCATCCCATCTGGGATGGATTTTGTACTTTATTGGTAGTAGAAGCTCCGTCCTGATACCGTGCATCCGCCGTCTCATCATAAGTAATATTAGTCTCATCCGAATATACCCACTCACTGGGTATCACATACTTGGCTTCCGCCGAGCTGACCGGCACCGCACGTACACGGAACTTATAGTTTCCGCTCGTCGTCATATACGGATAAAAATCATACTTGGTTCCCACTGATTTCTCCACACTATAGATGATCTGATTCTCTTGGTACAGCTTCAACTCATATGCTTTTGCATTGGGCACCGCTTTCCAACTTGCTTGGCCGATGGGATATCCTACCCATTCCACCTCTTCCGGAAATTCCAGTTCTCCCTGCACTCTGTTTAATGTGACCGTCAGCAGCATCGTCTCATCATTATCTTCGCGTTTTACCGTAGAAAAAGTCGCTCCATTGACCACGATCGTTTTCTTATTCGCAGCTTTATCAAAATAGTAGCCGCTGCGGGCATGAAGATAGATCTTAGCCTTAGGTTCAAAGCCTACCGTCCAGCCATCCGTGGGCAAGTTACTCCACTCCACATTTCCTACCGAATAAGCATTACTGTTGGCTTCCACTTCCAGATGGCCTTCCGCATCTCCTTCTTCCAGATAGGATGTCACATTGATGGACACCGCTTGAATCGGTGTTCTCGTCTCTGCGGGTTTCTTGGCCGCAAAACTAATCAATGGAGTCACTGCCAACAAAAAAGCTGTCAACAGGACTATATATGGGGTTCTTTTGTTGTTTCGCATCCGTCTTCCTCCTACTCTGTCCACACACCCTCACCATTGACCGTTCGGCCGCCGATGACGGTATTGGTCATCATCACTCCATCTGCGGTATTAAAATAGTACCACCTTCTGTTCACCTTGGCCCAGCCATTGACCCGAACACCATCCGATCCCAGATAATACCACTTGCCATCCGGTTGAATCCAGCCGGTCATCATCGCTCCGTCCGGCTGTAGATAATACCATTTTTTACGATCCTCCAACCAGCCGGTCACCATATCGCCATTCACCGTCAGATAGTAATAACGGTTGCTCCACTTCTGCCATCCGGTCATCATATAGCCGGCCTTATCAAACAAATACCATTTATTATCAATATAGGACCACTGATTAATCGGATAAGTCCCATCATTGGCATGATACCACCAGCCCGACCCATTCTGCACCCAACCAAAATCTGTGTGATTGGCTTCCGGCTCTGTAGGCATACTTGCCCCCGATTCCGGTATTCCGTCGCTCGCACTCTCGCCGCCTTTGGATACCGTGGCACGATCAATATAAAGTTCATTGGACGTCACCCAGTTGCCACTGGGAATGTAAATAGCTTCATTCGTACTTCTGGGCACCGGTCTTACTTTAAAATAATAGTCTCCCACCTTGGTCATGTAGGGATAAAAATCATACGTCTTTGTCGTCGTCTTATCCACCGTCTTGACATGGGTATTGCCCCGATACAGCTTAAGCTGATAGGCACTGGCATTGTCAGCCGCATCCCACTGGGCTTTTCCGATCGGATTGGTCACCCAGAATGCGTCTCCGATTTCCCCAAATTCTGCCGGTACCGGACTTAGACGAATGGAAAGCTCTAAAAGTGCACCCGATTCCAAACGTTTCAGTCCACTGCACGTTCCGCCCTTCACCGTGATCTTGCTCATGGTAATTCTCGTCGAAAAGATCCGACCATCGTTGGCCCGCAGATTCACCTTCACCTTGGGAATCTCCCCCGGTTTCCAACTGCTTCCGGCTCCGACAAACGTGAAATTTTCCACGCTGAAACGACTGCTTTCCGTGGTCACATCCAACTCCCCCAAATCCGTATTGGCCTTGATCGAAGAAGTCACCGTAATCGTTCCCCCTTTGATCTCATCATAATCATCCTCCACAGCACCCAGACCGGTCATCGTCATGCCAATGCTTCCAATGGCACAGATTGCCGTGCAAATTAGATATTTCATCACCTTATTCAATCGTTTTCGCCTCCTGTTTAAATTTCTATGATTCTTACAGCACATTCCTTTTGGTCAGACCATTCGCATAACTAACACGCAGATCTAGGATATCTTGATCTCTCCGTCTTCCGACCAGATCCGACACATCGCACGCTCTCCCTCATCCAGTACCATGGTATCGCGATTGATGGTAACCGTCACCGGTGGATAGAGCATGCCAATGGTTAATTCACATTCGGAGAAGTCCTGAATTCCCGCATTGATTTCCTCCAAATGTTTAGCGCACTGTGTCTTTACCGCCTGATAACTGGCCTGTTCCATCGCCTGTTCCCAGAGCAACTTCTCTTCCTCTGCACTTCTGGTCTTTTTACTTTGCAAAAATCTCATATCCTTGACCAGACGTTCCATAATCGTTTCCGCTCCTTTAATTCGGCGTTCTAAGTCTTTCTTTTCCTGCATGAGCTCCTGCGTGACCCCCAAGCTGAAGGTCGTTTGACGCCGCTGGGAGTTGCCCACCGTCTTGACATGGATCTGACGAAGAGCAGATATATTGCCCCCTACAATCGTCTTACATTCAATGGATCCGTCCGAAACCAAATCACAATTAATAATACTGCCCGAATTGATCGAGCCGCGCGCTTTTACCGTACAATTTTCTATATAATGGCTTTGGATATTACCGCCCGCGTTGAGAAGTGCGTTCCCACATCCGCGAACCCCCATCCCCACCTTGATATCACCGCCTGCCACTACCGTGGAATTTCCCACCATACCGCGAATATTTACGTTACCGGTAGCTTGAATCCTAAAACCACTCAAGACATCACCCTTTACTTCCAAATGCCCCACCGTATCGATATTGCCCACGGAGAGATCTACGTCCGACAAAATATTCAAAACATCCTTCACATGAAACTTATTGTCTTCATAAAAAATCGTACCGTCCAGCTTCGATACCAATTGCAATTTGTCCTTTGTCAACTGGGTATTGGAACCACTGGGTAGGATGACCGGTTTGGCGATTCGCCCTCTGAGGGTCTTGCCCATCACATCGTAGCCGTCGATTGCACTGACCGGATAAACAATATCACAAATAACTTCGTCGGTAATAATATGATGAAGCCAATTTAGATTCTTGTAATTGACCGTTTGATCCGCCTGCTCTTCCTGTTCTCCAAACGTGGATCTGGAAACTCGCGGAAAATGGTCAATGACCTGTCCATCAATTCCGTCCACCTCCGGTTTCCCCTCCGCTACCGTCACCAACTTCAAATAAGTCTTCTTGACGGTAATCTGCCGAAGCGCTTCTTCATTGATTCCGGATACGACCCCGCATTCTGCCAAGGCCTCATGTATTAAATCCGGAGAAATTTCCTTGCCTCCGTGCTCAGGCGGAAATGCAAACACCCAGGCAAACATCCGATCCGACGATATCTTGACACCGATCTGGGCATTGAGGGGTTTTATCTCGACTTCCGGTTTTTCCTCTTCTGCCGTTTTTTCCTCTTCTGCTTTTTTTGCCTGTGCTTCCTCATAAAGCTTTTGTTGTTCCCGTACTTTTAAACAATCTCTCGCCGTAGATTGCAATTCCCGAATAAATTCTTTTTGCTTTTCCTCGGGTTCCTGTCCGGATAAAACAAAATTAGAATAGTACGCTTCTCTTCCCTCCGGCAATTCATCCAGAAAAACATGACAGCGCAGAGCCTCTAAATAGTTACCTCTTGCATCCATCACATCCGTCAGCGAGGTATGTGCTATTTCTTCCACGGAAACCTCAATTTCCTCCGGATTCACCTCACCCGGATCCGGCTCCCCTCCGATGGGTTCTTCTATGACTACAGCCTCCGAATCATGTTCTTGCGAAAGGTCTGTCTCACCCATCGATTCCGTCACATCTTGTAATCTTGATTTCGCCTGTTTCTCATTACGCGATTCCTTTTTTATCACCGCATTATGCCAAATACGGTACAGCATACTGTTTTCCTTGTTCGTATCACTAAAAGCCACAGGTTCTCATCCTCCCTTCAATGTGCTTGATCCATCCCCTCTTAAAATAAGCGCCTACTATAAAATATATCGTTTAAGCGTAACAATGTCAACCAAATTCGGTCAATTACGTAGGTGGAATGTTACCATCCCCATCTTCTTTTTTTGTAACAAACTGCAGAAAATACACATAAATATCTACCACGGTCTTATACAGCTCCTCCGGAATCTCGCGCCCCAGTTCCAATTGACTAAGTACGGAAGCCAGTGAATTATCTTCGTAAACCGGAACGTCATTGGCATTGGCCAGCTCTACGATTTTTTCGGCCGTATAACCTTTTCCGGAAGCCACGATGACCGGTGCCCGTTTATTATCTTCATCATATTTTAAAGCAACTGCTTTTTTATTTAAAATTTTATTAAATTCTGACATTGATGGAATTTCTCCTTTCTGCTATTTTGGGAAATACATCCATAAGTGAAACCGGTTTGTAGCTCTCCCCCAGCGTAATGGAGCGAACGGTCAGATGATGATCCACCGCAATCTGTCCCAGCGCCGTCTGAATCGTCTTCTCCATGGGTTTCAGCTTTGGCGGATAACCCACCAAAAGATCTGCCTTCCCATCCATATAGCTTAAAACGACATCAAAATAGCCCAGATCCTTAATATCGAATTTAACCAGGATCCGGATATTGCGTTCCCCCTCTTGATTGCCCGGATGAGCATCGTCTGCATCCGGATCTACCCAAAGCTCAGAAAACATGATATTGCCGTCCAGATTAACCGGTAGCATGATATGGAGCAGCGGCATGTAGACACTCTCATTTAGCAGCATCGCATTCAGTACATTCTGAAAGACCGCCTTACTCTCATAACCTCCCTCGCCCTCTAGTCCGGATCGCATCAGAGACATCAGTTTTTCTGTCCAGGGATCCTGCCCGGCATCTTTTTGCTCCAGCAGCATTTTGTTCAAAATAGCTTCCAGATTGCCTTCTCCTACCTCCCCCAGTCTTTTTTTGAAATCTCCATATTGCAGTAATTTCTCAAAGCTCTGTATGACGCTCTCCTTACTCCCCCCCAGATACCGGGCTACATTTAATGTGATCAGGGTCATAATATCCCGAGCCTTGCCCAGATCGTGTGTCTGAGTGACATATTTGGAAAAGAAGGGAATGATCTCTTCCTTTAAAATACGCCCATTCTCTGCAATATGCGAATCCACCAAATCAAGCAGCTTCTGCCCCCCGGCTCCGGTCTGAGCCTCCTGCCCTTTTTGCGGACTCTCCTCATAAATCAAATGGCTTTGCAGTTCTTTTAGTTCTTCGGCATCTGCTTTAAACAGATAAGGCATCATCTCTTTTAATTCAATTACAATGTTATTCATCAAATGATCCGAAGAAGACATATCGCTGTAATGCTTTAGGAAATCCAAAATACCGGTTCGGAGCTCCACCGAATGTGTCTGGTTCAGCACGTCGCGTAAAACCTGGAAAAACACACTGCCAAATTTACCGTTATCCGCTGCCTGTCCGGTTATAAAGGAAAGTACCTGACCCGCATCCATCTTCATCATCTCCATAAAGCCTGACAATTCTTCCGCGAAATTCTCCGATAGTCCCGAAGTCACCAGCATCTTCGAATCCGTGATAAACAACTTGGAAAAAAGCTCCATGAGCTGTGGCATATCTTTGATATTAGCAATAAAACTGCCATAATTTGATTCATTATTGGGTGCAAATCGGTTGTTTTCTGCCTCCGTTTTTCCATCCGGACGTGCCACGACAGACGGATTTACCTGATTCTGGATCTGAGTATCTCCGGGTACAATGGGATTATTGCGAACAGAGTTATTATCGTAGCCATTGTTTGCCGGTTGGTTCACTTTCAAAACATTAGACATGATATCTGACATTATTGGGATCCTTTCTCGACTTTTCAACACAATATTATCTTTTTTGTGTTTTTTTCAAGATAATATTGTACAATTATATTCTAAATGTGCTATAATGGAAAATAATACTATAATACTATAAGGCGGTGTGATGTTATGGATAACGGTATGGATAATATGCTGGATATGTATCTCTTCGAAACCAACTCTCTTTTGGATCAACTGGATGAGCTGCTTATAGATGCAGAAAAAGTCAGTGATTTTTCCATTGACAATGTAAACGAAATTTTTCGGATCATGCATACCATAAAGGGTTCTTCTGCAATGATGGAATTTTCTTCCCTGATGACCATTGCGCATCAGATTGAAGATTTATTCTTCTATATCCGAGAGAATGGAATTGAGCAACTCAATGATTCCTGTAAGCGCGACTTGTTTGATTTGATGTTCCGCTCCAACGATTACTTGCGTGCTGAGGTTGGAAAGGTAGAAAACAATCAGCCACTTACCACTAATATCGACAATTTCATATCAGAAATTAATACCTTCCTCGATAAAATACGTAGCGGTGGTGTTTCTGCCACCTCCACAGCGAATGCAGTTCCTGTTGAAAATGCAGCGGTTCCTTCCGGAATCAACACCAAGCATGCAATCCGCATCTACTTTGATGACAATGCCGAGATGGAAAATCTTCGTGCTTTCATGTTGGTCAACTCCTTACGGGAAGCGGAGCTGTCGTTTACCTTTATTCCGGCAGACGTCGAAACCCGAGAAGACTCCAAACCCGATATCATTGAGAACGGTTTTGTATTGATCTTTGAAAGCTCAGTCGATGCAGACAGCGCCATCTCTATCATTCAGGCCAACGGTAACATCCGTTCTTACGAATTTTTAGAAGAACCGGAAGAGAAGCGGTCGGATGACATAGTTTCCACCGTTTCAGCCGACACTACCGACGTTTCTCCGACTGCTCCGGACTCCGGTTCTGCCACGCCAAAGGCAGCCACCGCTGCAGCTCCCAATCATGGGGTTGCAACTAAGCAAAGTCTGATCAGTGTCAACTTATCGAAATTAGACAGCCTGATGGCCATCGTAGGTGAGATTGTCATTACCGAATCTATGGTAACCTCCTCACCCGAGCTTCGAGATCTAAAGCTGGACTCCTTCCTAAAATCCAGTCGCCAGCTACGCAGCCTGACAGATGAGCTTCAGGATATTGCGATGTCCTTGCGTATGGTATCCGTATCCGGTGTGTTCCAAAAGATGAACCGGATTGTCCGTGATATGAACCAACAGCTCGGCAAAGATGTAAAGCTTACCATTGTCGGTGAAAACACCGAGGTCGATAAGACCATCGTAGACAACATCGGCGATCCTATTATGCATATTGTCCGCAATTCCATGGATCACGGAATCGAAGAGAATGCCGAGAAGCGCATTGCCGCAGGTAAATCTCCGCAGGGCAATATTACCCTATCTGCAAGCCATACCGGCAGTGAAGTTGTCATCTCGGTTGTAGACGACGGACGCGGCATGGATACCGATGCGATTCTTGCCAAGGCAAGCCGCAACGGAATTCTAAATAAGCCGGAAGGCGAGTACAGCAAACGCGAGATTCTGAACCTGCTTCTGCTCCCCGGTTTTTCAACCAATGAGCAGGTAACCGAATTCTCAGGTCGTGGAGTCGGCATGGATGTAGTAAAAAAGAATGTAGAATCCGTAGGCGGTATCATCACCATCACCAGTGATATGGGCAAGGGATCCTGCGTCACCTTAAAGATTCCGTTGACACTGGCCATCGTAGACGGCATGGAGATCTCTGTGGGACATTCCATCTTTACCATTCCGATTGCCAATATCCGTCAGACCTTCAAGGTCAGTCCCTTGGATATCATTCATGGCTCCGATGGCGATGAGATCATCGAACGTATGGGCATTTTCTATCCCATCATTCGGCTGCATAAACTATATAATATAGAGACCAATATTGTCAACATCGAAGATGGCATCTTAGTATGGGTAGAATCCGGTGATAAGTCCTATTGCTTATTCTTGGACGAGCTGCTGGGCGAGCAGCAAGTTGTTGTAAAACCTCTTCCTGTCTTCTTAAATACTTTCAATATCAAGCATTCCGGTATTACCGGTTGTACCATTTTAGGAGACGGTAATATCAGTATTATACTGGATATCCTGACCCTATATGATGTTGCTCACAATCAATATTAATTATGGAGGAGTCTACTATGAGTAAGGAATACGAATTTATGCAAGATCAGGATGAAGACGATATGGATGAGCTTGCAGCAGAAAATACCAATCTAGAACGTTATTTGACCTTTTTATCGGACGGTCTGACCTATGCGATTGACACTAGCTATGTGACGGAGATCATCACCAATCACACCATTACCGTATTGCCTATGGTTCCCCACTACATAACCGGAATCATCAACCTACGTGGAGCCATCGTTCCGATTTTGGATATCCGTGCTCGGATGAATAAAGCTCCGACCGATATCTCCAATGGCTCCTGCGTCATCGTATTGAGTATTGAAACCGTCAATTTGGGCATCATCATCGACGAAGTATCTCAGGTCGTAGATATCGACCAAACACAGATCTCCCCGATGGCATTCAACAACCATCAGGAATTAGTCAACGGCATGATCAATTTAAGCGATAGCACTACTCTCTTATTCTTAGATTGTAATCTATTGGTTAATCATTAGGGGGTTCCGATTATGATGACATTAAGCGAGAAGGATTTCATAAGATTAGCTACTTTTATTCACCAAAACTATGGAATCAACCTGTTCAAGAAGAAATCTTTGATCGAAGGACGCTTGAATACCACATTGGCCTCTTCCGGATTTACCGATTTTACGAGTTATGTAAACCACATACTCACTTCCAAAAATGCAGATGATATGGAGAATATTCTGAATAAGCTGACCACCAACTATACTTATTTTATGAGAGAACCGGCTCATTTCGACTACTTTCGAGATACCATTCTGCCGGAATTGGTTGCCAAAAAGAAAGACCGTGTCATGAGCATCTGGAGTGCCGGCTGTTCTTCCGGTGAAGAACCCTATACGCTCTCGATGATCATCAAGGAATTTCTGGGTGCACAGGCTTCTTCTTGGGATACGCGTGTTTTAGCTACCGATATCTCTCAGAACGTGCTGGCCACTGCGAGCAACGCACTCTATCCGGAATCTTCCTTGAGCAACCTACCCGCAACCTGGAAGCAGAAATATTTTGTCAAATCCGGTGACCGCTATCTGGTCGCTCCGGTCGTTAAATCCAACGTTTTGTTTCGTACCTTTAATCTGATGACACCGATTCAGTTTCGGATTAAGTTCGACGTTATATTTTGTAGAAATGTCATGATTTATTTTGATCAGGACACGAAAGACGCATTGATCAATCGTTTCTACAATGCTACAAACCCCGGCGGCTATTTACTGATTGGACACTCCGAATCCATCAACAAGGAAAAGGCTTCCTACAAGTATATTATGCCCGCCACTTACCGCAAGGCATAGTTTCACCATTTTTGTAATATTTCAATTTTGAAAGAGGTATCTTTATGATAAATAAAAAAATCAGAGTATTGGTTGTAGATGATTCCATCCTTTTCAGAAAATTGCTGATTGATTATCTTTCCGCACAACCTTATTTGGAAGTTGTTGGTTTTGCAATCAATGCCTACGATGCCAAGCAGAAGCTTCCTATATTAAAGCCGGATGTCATGACCTTGGATGTAGAGATGCCGGGTTTAAACGGAATTGAATTTGTAAAGCAGCTGATTCCCAAAAATCCCATACCGGTTATTCTGGTCAGTTCCCTCAATCTCAACGTATTTGAGGCACTTTCCGCAGGTGCTGTAGACTTTGTCCGCAAGCCGGATCTTGGAATCACCACCGACAACCGCACATTCTTAGAGACTTTAGCCAATAAAGTCGTGATCGCATCCAGAGCCAAGGTGATGGTTTCTTCGGCGCAAGCCAAAGGAGCTTCCTCGACAGCCCCAATTCCTGTCACCTTTCCTTCTACTTTAAAGGTACAGTCCACCATCATCGCTATCGGTGCTTCCACCGGCGGAACAGAAGCCACTCTGGCAGTTTTAAAACAATTGCCGGCAGACTGTCCCGGAATCGTGATCACCCAGCATATGCCGGAAGGCTTTACCAAGATGTACGCAGAACGTTTGAATCGAATCTGCGCAATGGAAGTTCGAGAAGCACAAAACGGAGACCGCATTCAGAAAGGTCTGGCACTCATTGCGCCCGGAAACCTACAGATGAAAGTGGTACACATCGGCAGTCTCTATACGGTCAGTTGTTTTGCCGGAGAGAAGGTCAGCGGACATACTCCCTCGGTAGATGTTCTCTTTAACTCCATGGCCGATGCAGTCGGACGCAATGGTGTTGGGATTCTGCTCACCGGAATGGGACGGGATGGTGCCGACGGTTTATTGAAGATGCGCAATAGCGGAGCTTATACCATCGGACAAAACAAAGAAACCTGTGTCGTATACGGAATGCCCATGGTCGCTTACAATATTGGCGGGGTATGTATTCAATCTGCACTCAACAACATTCCGAGTGTTTTAAAAAGTTATTTAGTAAAATAAGCGAACTGCCTTAATATTTTCTGAATTGTGACGACATATACATATGATGTTATATATGTATATGTCATTTGTTTCAGAAAAGGAGCCGCCATGAAGATAGACCTACAAAGCACACTCAATTATTATACACCCTCCATCGATCCCAAGCGACCGGTGAGCTCTTCGGCTACTCCACACAAAGCAGCCGGCAACTTTGATGCCATTACCAGTCCGATGCGCGCATTTCACAGGAAGATCAATTTTCCAAAGCACTGGCCAGCCGGATTTCTATGGAGATTCGAAAGCCCGCCTCAACCGGCAGGCTAGAGCAGCTGCAGCAGCAAATCGATCAAGGAACTTATCAGGTAGATATTCCTCGTATCGCAGATCGTATTATGTTATATTAAGAACGCTTTTAAGGAGTTTACAATGACTGATTATGACAACCTGTTAGCACTGCTTCACAAGCATACACTCTTGTTTGAAGAATTAACCGGCACAGAGCAAGCCAAGCTGGAGGCAGCCAAAGATTACGATATTGCCAAGTTAGAGAATTGTATGAAGAAAGAACAAGCTGATACTATGGTTTTACGCGGATATGACAAGAAGCGATTAGCGCTTTTAGATGCTCTTCAGTTTGGGAATATCACATTTACGCAGATGATTCCCCAGCTTCCGGAAGAATATCGTTATGAATTTTCTACAGAATTTGACAAGCTCAACGATGCGTACCATCTCTACCGTGAGACTGCGGATTGTGCCAGACAAATCATCGAAATCAATATCCACCGATTAGGAATTGCCATCGATGAATTAAAGAAAAAAACCAACACGATATCCGGTGAAGTATATACACCGGAGGGAATGATTGTTTCTGATCATTTTTCATTTAGCGATCGAAAGGTTTAGGAGGGATTATTTATGTTACGATCATCTTTTGCCAGTTTCAATACGGCCAGACTTGCCATTCAAGCCAACCAGTCCGCTCTTGCTATCGTTGGACAAAACATTGCCAACGTAAAGACTTCGGGTTATACTCGTCAGCGCTTGGATCAGGTAAGCTTGAATACAAGAGGTCTCACCTCCATCTATGAGTCTCCCAACGGAGCACATATTGGATCCGGTGTTATGGTCACCGGTGTTTCACAGATTCGCGACCCTTTTTTGGATTCCAGATATCGTCTGGAGATGTCCAATCTCGGCGGCATTGATAAAAAAGTTGCTATTTTAGACAAGCTTGGTGTGATCTTCGATGAAGCCGACCGCTCGGCTCTCGATGATCAGTTTGGAGATTTTGCCAAACAGCTGCGTGCTTTACAGGCCAACTCCAACGATGACGCTACCGATAGTATGTGCCGTTCCTCTGCACAGACCATCACCGATTTATTCCGTCAGTACTCTTCCCAGATTTCGGAAGTGAAGACCGATTTGGTCAATAGCACCACCGAGGATGTCAAGGATATCAATGATACCTTAAAAAAGATTGAGAAATTAACAACCTCCATCAAGGAAAGTCAGGTTCACGGCAATCCGGCATTGGAGCTTCAAGATGAACGTAATTTGGCCATAGACCAATTAGCAACTTATGCCAATATCAAAGTAACCCATAATACCGATCTCACCATGACCGGTGCCTCCGTTGATATCCTCAAGATCGAATTGATGGGCAGTGCCAATTCGCCGATTAGTTTGATTGACGATACACATCCGGCAGCACAGTTTTCTTTGGTTTCTCCGAATCAAGGCTATAATCAGGATTACACCATGGCGATTACCGATAGCCGCGGTGTGACACTCTCACAGGTCACCTCCGACAAGGGTTCTTTCAAGACCTCCCTTAGCATGCTAAACAATGGCGGAGAGTTTGATACTCCCCAGAGTAGTAGCCGTGGAATT
>JAVXIV010000016.1:0-18003 GCA_036785645.1 Hungatella sp. | reverse complement strand
GCTACCGGCTTGAGAAAGCAGCGTCCACTTTCCCTCTTGATTTTTGACGCGCTCACAAGCTGCGGTTGTATGAGAATGACCATCCAACACCGCATCAATTCCATGGGTATGGGTAATCAACTCTGTGGCAAGATAAGGGGAATACACAGCACCAATGCCCAGATGCGTCAATGCCACCACATAATCTGCACCCTCTTCTCTAACCTGTTCGACTGCTTTTTGCACTTCGCTATATAGCTTGGTGCCATCTGCATCTGCCATAAAATCATAGAGATAGGTTCCCTTCTCGTCTTTAAAATGAGTCGGATTGCTACTCGTTAACGTCAGTGGAGTGCTAACCCCCACAAACCCGATTTTAACACCGGAGACCTCCTTCATCACATAAGGTGCAAATATATGTTTCTTAGAATCCGCTTCTATAAAATTGGCCGATAGATACGGAAATTCAGCACGTTTGGCAAGTGCCTTCAACTGCTCCACCCCATAGTCAAACTCATGATTGCCCGGGATCGCAACATCATATCCCAGTTCATTCATAATATCTATAATATTCTCACCTTTCGACAGAGAACCGATCGGTGCCCCCTGTATTGCATCCCCCACATCCACCAGCAGCACCTCACACCCCTGCTCCGTCAATTCTTTTTCATAGGCCGCCAATCCGGCATAACCAATATGATCCTCCACGGCACAATGCACATCATTGGTATAAAGAATTGCAATATCCTTCTCCTCCACGGCTTGGGCATCTATTTTTTTCCCACAGCCGGAGAGGCATGACATCATCAATCCCACCAGCAGCACAAGGCAGCTACTCCACTTCACCTGTAATTTAACAGGTATCTTTTTACTTTTTTCCATTCATTCAAATCCTCCCTATTTTTCGTTGCTTTTTTCAGGAGCCGTTTTCTTTGCACTTGGTGCGGCGGTGGTTGCAAAATCAGAAAATCGGGATTGCACCTTACGTAATTCTGTATTGTGTGGATGTCGGAAACTCTGATGGATCTCGCACATCCACATCTTCCAGTTCTTTCGCATCTTCTATTTCATAGGAATACAAGTCATCCGGATGTGCGCGGATGATGCATTTTCCACCCACATCCCCCTTTAAATTCATCAGTTCTTCCCAATATTGTTTTGAGAAGATCGCCGGATTGCCCGGTTCGCCTTGATAGCTTAGGCAGCCCATACCTTTTTTTGAATTCTGCCATCCACAAATCAATTGAGACAAAGTTTCTGTTTTCAGATAGGGCTGATCACAGACTGCAAAGCAAACAGCCGCCTGCGCATCCGGAAAAGACTGCAATGCCAGCTGTATGGAATGAGAAATCCCACGTGTACTTTCGTGATTTTCCACTGCCCGATATCCCCTTGATTCCAAATCTGCTTTCACAGTCTCGTACTGCGTTACTACGATCTTCTCCATGAAGCAATCTGCGGGCAGAGAAGCAATCTGATCAACAATATGCCGATACATGGGTTTCCCCTGCCATTCATAAAGTAATTTATTGCCCCGAAATCTTCGGCTATCTCCGGCTGCCAGTAAAACCAATATCAATTTTTCCATATTCCCTCACCCTACTATTCCGCTTTTTCTCACTTCAAAAAGAAGATACTCTCATCCGGTATCACAAACTGCTCCGGTACCTTCTGTCCATACAAATCAATCCAAACGCTTCTGGGTATCTTCCACCAGATTCCATTGTCCATGATGATAGTAACCTCAAACGGATCTTCCAGCAGCTGCTTACAATTACAAGATAACAGATTGCCGCCTTCCCCTTCTTTTGGAAGTTTAAAGTAATGTGCCCGAGTTCCAAGCATCATAGTTCCTTGCGGAATCTTCTTTTGCAGCGTCAAAACTGTATTCCAAGCGGGGACACGTACTTCTCGTTCTGAAATCACTTCCACATCAACGATATTTTTACATCCGGTCAATCTGGCGGCCGCCACCACACCCGGATCTGAAAATACGGCTTTGGTATCTCCGGATCTCACAATCTGCCCCTGATCCAAGATATGAATCTGCTCGCAGAAGCGATAGATTTCATCCCGATTGTGGGTCACCATCAGAACCTCTCCGCGATATTCCTTTAATACTTCCAAAAGCTCCAACTGCAGATTTTCTTTCAGATAATAATCCAAAGCAGAGAATGGTTCATCCAACATCAGCACCTCCGGCTTGGATGCCAAAATGCGTGCCAAGGCGACCCGTTGCTGCTGCCCGCCGGAGAGTTTCTCAGGATACTGATTGGACAGATTTCTCACATGGAGGAGATCCAAGTAATAATTTGCAATCCTGTTCTGTTCCGCCTTTGTGCCATGCAGTGCCAATTCCACATTTTGCTGCACCGTCATATAGGGAAATAAAGCATAGTTTTGAAACAGGTATCCCACTTTCCGCTCTTGCGGTTTCAAATTGATTTTCTGATCCGAGTCGAATAAAACGCGGTCATCCAATACGATTTTTCCGCGATCCGGAGTTACGATACCGGCAATACATTTTAGGGTCATACTCTTCCCACAACCGGAGGCACCCAAGATCCCGGTAATTCCTCCAAAATGTTCCGTTTCAAAAGCAATGTGGAGGGTTATATGATTCAGTTTTTTCTCAATATCCACTTTTAAACTCATACATTCTCCTAGTATTTCTCCCGTTTTCGTCCCATGACGTTCATTCCTACTACAATCAGAAAAGAAAGGATCACAAGAATTGCAACATAGGTTCCGGCTTCTGCCATCTGACCGGATGCTACCTCTGAATAAATCGCTAGCGGCAGGGTTCTGGTCTTGCCTGCGATATTGCCCGCAATCATGGCAGTAGCACCAAATTCTCCCAATCCTCTGGCAAATGCCAGCACTCCGCCGGATAAGATACCCGGCATAGCCGATGGCATCATAATCTTCCAAAAGATGGTCGCTTCGGATAATCCCAAGGTCTGCCCCGCATAAATCAGAGTTTCATCCACCTGTTCCAATGCGCCTCTGGCGGAACGGTACATGAGCGGCAGAGAGATCACTACGGCCGCCAGTACGGTAGCCTGCCAGGTAAACACAATCTTATAGTGGAATAGTTTGAAAAGCAGGATCCCAATGGGACGTTTTATTCCAAATAAATACAGCAGAAAAAATCCCGCTACCGTGGGCGGTAAAACCAAGGGCATCGTCAGGATGCCATCTACGATCATCTTTAAGCGTATTGATTTCATACCTACTACTGCCCATGCCAACCATAATCCCAAGAAAAACGTGATAACAATGGAGGTACCGGCCGTCTTAATCGAGATAAAAATCGGTGAAAAATCCATCCTATCATCCTCTTAGTTTTCTGCAAATCCATATTCTTTAAATACGTTCATCGCTTCTTGGCTCTGTAAGAAATCTACAAAGAGCTGTGCCGCTTCTTTCTGCCGGGAAGCTGTGACAATCCCTACCGGATAGATTACCTTTTTACTCAAACTGCCTGCAGGTGCTTCTGCAATCACTTTTACTTGATCGTTGACTGCCGCATCCGTTGCATAAACAATACCGGCATCTGCACTGCCCTCTGCTACCCAGTTCAGTACCTCGGTCACATTGGTTCCCAAACTGGCTTTTTTCTCCACCTGATCCCAGAGCTTTAGTGTAGTCAGCGCTTCTTTCGCATACTGCCCCGCCGGAACACTCTCCGGATCGCCAATGGCAATTGTTTTTCCCTGCACGATATCCTCAAATTTTTTCATGGCACTATCGGAAGAAGCCCCGGTAATCAGCACAATTTTATTCTCCAGCAATTCCACGATAGAGTCCGCATCTACCAAACTCTTGTCCTTCAAGGCATTCATCTGCTTCATAGCGGCAGACATAAAAACATCCGCTTCTAAGCCTTCTTCAATCTGGGTCTGCAGCTTGCCGGAGCTGTCATAAGTTCCCTCTACCAAAATCCCCGGATGTGCTGCTTCAAACATTGGAATCAAATCTTTCTCATAAGAAGGCTTGAGACTTGCCGCCGCCGCCACTAAAATCGTGATCGGTTTTTGGGCCACCGTTGTCGCTGCAGTTGTCGCCGCAGTTGTCGCCGCAGTTGTCGCCGCAGTTGTCGCCGCAGTTGTCGCCGTCGGTTCTGCCTTGGTACAGGCCGTCAAAGCCAACGCAGCTACTGCAAGCATTGCAAGCATCTTCTTAGTTCCTATTATTTTCCTCATAATTTTATCCTCTTTTTTATCTTTTCTTTTTTATTTTGTCCTAATCTTTCATTTGCAGTCGGTGCTGCAGCATACCCTCTAGCACTCCGCCCCCGATCGCGGAAGCCTTGTCGGATATGGTAAAGCAGCTGCTGATCACACCTCTGGGATCAATATCACCGGATTTCATTCCAATTCGGACTGCCACACCATCCTGCAATAATCCCCGGACAACACCGCTCACTTCTGCATAGATCAGGGTTTCCTCTACCCTCCCCACAATCTGACCTTTCTCCACCAAATCACCGATGGATACCGCTCCGCAGAATCTGCCGTCTGCACCGGCACGGATGATCCGTTCTTTGTCATATCCGCCAATCATCCCGGGAACTCCGGAATTGGGGATGGCACTGCCGGACCAGATGCATCTGCCCAGATCATGCCCGCGTTTCGTTTCCACAACACAGTGGCAATCCTCGCCCGCCGTAAATCCGGGTCCGACTCCCACAACCGTTTCTGCATCGAAAATCGTCGTTCCCAAATTCTGCTTGGCAATGATTGCATCCACCAAGACATCCGGTTTCCAGAGGTCTTTGATCGCTCCTGTTTCATCTACCACAATCGCGATCTGATGATGCCCAATCACCTTTTTAATTTCCTCCAAGGACTCACATAACACACCGGTGATATCTTCCACTTGCGTGCTTCCCAGATAGACCGCCGGTGAAAATGCAACCGTCCTGCGAACCGTGGTGGGTACTGCAATATCAGTCATCACCAGTTCAAATCCACAGCGATGGAGTCGGCATGCAATCCCGGAAGCCAGATCTCCTGCTCCTTTTATCAGTACTTTCATTTCACCTTTTCCCCTTTTTTATCAAATTCTACGACCGGATCTTAAGATCCGGCACATTCACTCTCTCGTCCGGTCAGAATAGCCAGAGCATGGGGCAGCGTATCCAGCAAATATTCCAGATTCTCGGCTACCGCCTTGGGACTTCCCGGCAAATTGATGATCAAGGTCTGATTTCGAATCACACTGACCCCGCGGCTTAACATAGCTCTCTTGGTGATGGTCATGCTATAGGTACGCAGCGCCTCTGCAATTCCCGGTACTTCTCTGGTTGCCACCGCAAGCGTTGCCTCCGGTGTATTGTCTCTGGGCGAACACCCGGTCCCCCCTGTCGTCAGAATCAAGTGACAGCTTTCTACATCTGACAGACGCATCAGTTCTTGCCCAATCCCATCGAAATCATCCGAAAGCATACGATAGCTAACAATTTCGTAAGTATCCTTCGGCAATATACTTTGAATCATCGGTCCGCTTCGATCTTGTCTCTGTCCGGCCGCGCCTTGATCACTCAACGTTATAATTCCTACTTTATACATTGGTTCCGCTCCTGTTTTTCATATAATCCACTTTTTCCGCCATCCTTTTTTAGCAGGCAGATTTCGCTCATCATCATACCACGATCCATAGCCTTACACATATCATAAATCGTCAAAAGAGCAACCTGGACACCGGTCAGCGCCTCCATCTCCACACCGGTTTGACCATGTGTTTTCACCGTACAGACTGCTTCAATGGCAAGTTCCTCCGGGTGCATCACAAATTCCACAGTGCATTTTGTAAGCATCAAAATATGGCATAACGGAATCAGATCTGCGGTCTTCTTGGCACCCATAATCCCCGCCACACGCGCTACGCCAAGCACATCACCTTTCTTGGCAGTTCCCTGTTCAATCGTCTCATATACGCACCGGCTCACGCAGATTTTCCCATGCGCCACGGCAATCCGATCCGTCTCTTTTTTCTCGCCGACATCCACCATTCTGGCATTGCCCTGTTCATCAAAATGTGTGAGTTTTTCTCCCATCACTACCAACCTTTCCCAAATCCGCAATTTGGATAATGACATACTTCGCAGTTCATACACAACCCGCCCCGCCCCAAATGGCTCAGTTCTTCTGCACCAATCGGATCATCTGCCATCAGCCTTGGCAGCACCAGATCAAAGATTGTGCGCTTGGCATACATGACGCATCCCGGCAGTCCTACGATCGGTTTTTTGCCCTCATAATAAGCTAATAAGAACATGGCGCCCGGCAGTACCGGCGCACCATAAGACACGACCTGCGCTCCCGTATTTCGAATAGCAAGCGGTGTGCAGTCATCCGGATCGACGCTCATTCCACCACTGCAGAGGACCAGATCAGCGCCTTGCTCTAACCAATTGAGAATTGCTTTCGTAGTATGCTCCGGCTGATCATCCGTAATCGTCTGACCCAAAAGTTCTATCTCATAGTCTTTTAATTTATCCACTAATACCGGACCAAATGCATCCTGAATTCTGCCATAGAAAACTTCGCTTCCGGTCGTTACGATCCCTACTTTTTTCTTTTGATAAGGCAGAATCCGGAAGATCGGTTTTCCCTTACAAACCGCTTTCGCTGCCTCCATCTTTTCTTTCTCAATCACCAACGGAATCACGCGGGTTCCACAGATCTTTTCTCCTCGCTTCACCGGGATATTGGGATGCAAAGTCGCAATCATCATCTCGCCCAGCGCATTGATTGCGTCCAATAATTGCGTATCGATCTTAAGCAGTCCATCCATTCCGGCTCTCAGTTCGATCTTGCCCTCTTTGACCGGGCTGCGTTCTATATGATCATTGTTACATAATTCATAAAGAATTTCCGCTGCCTCATCTTCATGATACATGCTCTCATCTTTTTCCCAAATATAGAGATGTTCCTTACCGATCGAGAGCAGAACCGGAATATCTTCTTCAGTCACAACATGTCCTTTACGAAATTTAGCATCTTTCATCACCCCCGGAATGATCTGGGTGATGTCATGGCAAAGCACCTGTCCAACTGCTTCCTCCGTTCTCACCTGCTTCATAATATCCTCCTATCGTTATTCTCAAGTCAGAATAACCACGCTATTTTTTTAGCTCACAGCAATCTGTGGGCCTTCTCTTTTTACTGATTATAATACTTTTGAAATAATTGTTCCACCTGTTTCTGCACCTCGGTTTCAAATTCCAGATATCGATGCAGAAATGCGCTTCCTGCTGTGGTCAAAACAGTCCTGCCGCCACTCTCTCCGCCGCTGCTTCCTTCCATCAATGCAAAACCCAAATCCGTCTCTGCCGCTTTCACAATCTTCCATGCCTTCGAATAGGACATATGCATCTCCTTGCAAGCTGCTGACAGAGATCCCTGTTTTTCCACCAAGGTCATCAAAGTGGCTACCCCCGGGCCGAAATTTCGCTCCGTTCGATAAAGGCGAAGCCGCATATGATATTTTAATGCTTCCTCCATCTCTGCTCCTTTTCACTTGTCTTTTGCAAAACTAGTGACCACGCATGGAATCTGCGCGATCTTGTGCATCGCTTCTATTACTTTTCCGGCAAGGTCCAATCGTACTTCATCATCTGCCTTATTCAGCACAATCCGATAAGCCCGCTCACCTACTGCTTTTGCCGTTCCCAAAGAATCTGTCAAAATTCTCGCCACATCTTCCGGTTGAATCTTGCGAGTCTTTGTGATGCCAAGCAACCCTTCTGCCAATTCCCGGCGAAAACACATCTGCTCCCAGGTTTTCCCCACTGCATCCAATCCGGCGCAGCCAATCACGGTATCCGTCTCCGGGATGATCACCGGTTCGTGAGCTGCCGGAAGCTTTAACGGAAGCTGTTTCGCCCCGTCTGCCTCAATGAGAAGTATCTCGCAAAATTTTGCAAGCCGATGAATATCCGCAGAATTCAAGCCTTTCAGTTTGCGCAGTGCAACCGTTCCGGCCATAGCCGGAATCTCTTCGATCTGACCGCCTACGACCAGAATCCGTCCACTCCAAATAAAGTCAGCTAACTCAGATGGATCTTGTAATATCACCGTTTGGTAAGCACTCGGATACACAATATGGGTACTGGTAGTGACGATCACTCGACGTCCCTGTGCCGCCAATTCCTCTGCGAGTTGGTACATCACACTGGTTTTTCCACCGGCACCTACTATCGATATAATTGCAGGAGAAATGTGGGAAAGTAAAAGACTTTCCCACAAAGATTCTCTCGCAATCAATTGCCCTGCTTGTTCTTCATAAAGTTTCATATTTAGTCTAGTTCCATTCTCTTGCCACGTCTTACATACGCACCGGTGTGTTCTTTCACAACATGACCATCTTCTACCACCAATTGCCCACGCAGATAAACCCGTTCTGCCTGTCCTCGGACTTCAAACCCTTCATAGGCCTGATAATCAACCCGAGCCACTTGGTTGTCTTTCGTCAAAGTCCAAGCTGCATCCGGATTCCAAACCACAATATCTGCGTCACTTCCTACTGAAATACACCCCTTCTGCGGATAAGCTCCGTAGAGTTTTGCAGGATTTTCAGATAATAATCTGCACATCTGCTCGATCGTCAGTTTTCCGGTCAGGACTCCATAAGTATAGATCAGTACCGGCCTGGTTTCTACTCCTGCCATACCACCCGGTATTTTGGTGAAGTCATCTTTTCCCATCTCTTTTTGAGCAAGCGTAAAGCTGCAGTGATCGGTTGAGATCGTCTGGATGTGATCCTTACGCAGTGCATTCCAAAGTCTGGTTTGATCTTCCACGCGCCTTAAAGGCGGTGCAATGATATACTTTCCGCCTTCAAAATCCGGCAGCCGATATTTACTGTCATCTAAGAGCAGATACTGTGGACAGGTTTCCAGATAGATCTCCTGTCCTCGCTCTCTGGCATATTTCACTTCTTGATATCCGGCACCGGAACTTAGATGAACGATGATAATCGGAGTATCCACCAAGGCGGCAATCTTTAATAAACGGCTGACCGCTTCTGCCTCTACCGCTGCAGGTCTGGTCACCGGATGAGCCGATGGATCCAGATGCCCTTTGGCTTTTTCCTCTGCTACCAATGCCTTGATGATTCCACTGTTCTCACAGTGCACTCCGGCAATGCCTCCGACTTCTTTCAGACGTTTCAATACTTCATAGATTGCCTTATCATCCAAAAGCATATCATCATAAGTCATGTAGAGTTTAAACGAAGATACCCCATCTGCTACGATCTCTTCCAGTTCCTTTGCAACTGCCTCGTTCCAATCCGAGATAGCCAGATGGAAACCATAGTCACAGGAGCTGACCCCGTCCGATTTCCGATGCCAGTTCTGGATTGCCTCTTTCAGTGTCTCTCCTTTATATTGAGTGGCAAAATCCAGAATCAAAGTCGTTCCACCTGAAAGCGCTGCTTTGGTTCCCGTTTCAAAATTATCTGCAGTTACAGTCCCCGCTACCGCCAGATCAAAGTGCGTATGCGCATCAATAAAACCCGGGACTATCCATCTTCCCGCTACGTTCACGACCTCTGCATCTTCACAGATCAGATCAGAACCGATTTCTGTGATCTGGCTGTCTTCTACCAAAATATCTTCCTCTACCCAACCGGTTCCCGAAACAACCTTACCGCCTTTCAGTAATGTCTTCATACTCTGATTCCTTTCTCTTTTTTATTTTTTTCTATATGCTGTGCCTTCCAATGGCAGCTTCGTTCTAAACTTGCCATCATAAGCATAATAAGCACCTTGCACCGCCGGAGCAGTCGGAATGGAAGTGATTTCTCCGATCCCAACGGCACCATAGGCCAGAGAATCCGGATTTCCCTCTATAATCAAACTCTCCACATCCGGTGTCTTATCCGCACGAAACAAACCCAGCGTGCCAAACTTGGCAGTCGGAATTCCATGATCCAACGGATAATCTTCAGTCAGGGCATAGCCTAAAGACATCACCACACCGCCTTCGATTTGTCCTTCTACCGACAGGGGATTGATGGCTTTTCCTACGTCATGAGCGGCTACTACTTTCTCTATCGTTCCATCTTCCTTTAACAAAACCACTTGCGTTGCATAGCCATAAGCTACGTGTGAAACCGGATTCTTCTTATCACTTCCAAGCGGATCCGTTGCCGCCAGATATTCTCCATAATATTCTTTGCCATTTAATGCAGCCAGCGAGCCCTTCTCTTCTAAATCCTTCTTGAGATCCAAACAAGCCCTTCGAACTGCTTCTCCGGTGACTAGGGTCTGACGAGATCCGGATGTGGTACCGGAATCCGGTGATAAATTCGTTTCTGCCGCTACATAGACGATCTCTTCCTCGGTCGTTCCTATGACCTCGCAAACGATCTGTTCCAATACGGTACCCAGTCCCTGACCGATACAGGAAGCGCCGGAACGGATGTGAATCTTATCATCCTCAATCGTCAGGCGGCAGCGTCCCCAGTCGGGAATTCCCACACCGACACCTGCATTCTTCATGGCACAGGCGATACCGGCGCGAGGATGATTCTCATAAATGTCTTTCACCGCTTCGAGCGTCTGAACCAATGCGGTTCCCGGTGTTGCCAATTGACCGTTTGGAAGTTCCTGTCCCGGACGGATTGCATTGCGATAACGAATCTCCCATGGGGAAATCCCTACTTTTTCTGCCAATAAATTCAGATTACATTCCGTTGCAAAGCAGCTTTGTGTAACACCGAATCCTCGAAATGCACCGGCCGGAGGGTTGTTCGTATACACTGCAGTTCCGTCAATATCGATGTTTTGATAATTGTAGGGTCCGGCTGCATGAGTACAAAGTCTTTGCAGTACCGGTCCGCCCAAAGAAGCATAGGCTCCGGTATCTAAAACCACAACTGCAGTCATCGCGGTTAAATATCCATGTTCATCACATCCGGTCGTAAATTCCATCTTGGCAGGATGGCGTTTTGGATGCACCATGATACTCTCTTTTCGTGTCAATTTTACCTTCACCGGAAGCCCGGTATGATAAGAAAGAAGCGCCGCATGATGCTGCACCGACATATCTTCTTTTCCGCCAAAACCGCCGCCCACCAGTTTGTTGATCACATGAACTTTGTCCCGCGACCAGCCCAGCATCCCCGCGCATTCCTGCTGCGTATCATAAGTACCCTGATCCGTAGAATAGATCAGTGCCTCTTCTTTTTCACGGTCTACGATTGCAACGGAGCATTCCGGTTCCAAAAATGCGTGTTCTGTAAAGGGTGTCTCATAATGCTGTGTCACCACATAGGCAGACTGCTCCAATTGCTTCTTGGCATCCCCACGCACCAAATGCTCATGTGCCAAAATATTGCCATTCTCATGGAGCTTGGGTACATCCGGTTTCAAGGCTTCTTCCGGTGAAAACAATCCCGGAAGTTCTTCATATTGAATCTCCACCAATTTCTTGGCCGCCTCTAAAATCTCCGGGGTATCAGCGGCTACCAGACAGACTGCATCTCCGATATAGCGCGTGATGTCACCTACCGCAATCATCGTATCCCAATCTTTTTTCAAATGCCCGACTTTGTTCTTGCCGGGGACATCCGCCGCTGTCAAAACTGCACGAACACCTTCCAGCGCCAATGCTTTCGATCCGTCTATCGACAAAACTTTCGCTCTGGGGTAAGGAGGGCGGATTGCACTTCCGTAGATCATGCCTTCGATCTCCATATCATCCACATATTCCCCATAACCCAATACCTTCTCCGGTACATCCACGCGGTGTGCTCTCTGACCGATACCGGTTATCTTTGCGGCTTTTAGCTGCACCGTATCCTCTCGGAATAACTTCGCAGCCAGTTCGATGGCATCGATGATCTTCTTGTATCCGGTACAACGGCAGATGTTATTCTTGATGGCAGCCGTTACTTCCGCTCTGGTTGGATTTGGATTGGTGTCAATCAGTCCCTTGCCGCACATCACCATGCCAGGGATACAGAAGCCGCATTGCACGGCTCCTGCTTCTCCAAATGCATAGACATAAACTTCGCGTTCCCGCTCGGTCAATCCTTCTACCGTTATAATCGATTTTCCTTCAAATTTAGACACTTTTTGGATACAGGCTTTTACAACTTTCCCATCCACCAGCACCGTACAAGTGCCGCAAGCACCCTCGCTGCATCCATCTTTTACTGATTTCAGATGACAGTCATTACGAAGTACATCGATTAATTTTCTGTCTTCCTCTACCGAAACGGTCTTTCCATTAATCTGTAGTGTATACATCGTTTCACCTGCTTTCCTCTATTTGAATGCTCAACCCAACAGATATTTATAATCGCGGCATACGGTTTCGATCACCTTACCTAATTCTTCCGGAATCTGGCTCTGTGCATCTCCGCGCTTCCATAAAGAAACATTTCCCAAGAATCGAACCTTGCAGGATACGCGTTCGCAATCCAACACAGTAAAGCCTTGATTTTTACTATTCTCCATATCTGTCTCATTCGCAAATAAGGTGAATTTATCTAAATATGGGGCACTGTCATAAGGACAGAAGCTCTTGCAGTTGCCACATTCATTGCACATATAATCCACATGAATAATCTGATGTTTTGCCATACCCGGTACGGTAATCGTGATATTGGCACGGTTTGGACATACCTCCACACAGTTTTCACAGATATTGGAACAACCCAGGCATCGGGTGCTGTCTTTACTAAAATCCTTAGTCTCTGCCAGTTTTCCGCGTCGATCATAGAGTTTTCCCAGATCGCTGACCGTATCATCAAAATCGCGTGCCGCAGATTTGCCCAGTATCGCTTCTGCTGCTTTTCTGGCATCGCGAATTGCTTCTACTACCGTAGCCGGACCATTGAAGCCATCTCCAATGACGTAGACACCGGTTTGACTGGTCTCCAACGTATCGGTCTGCACAAGTGCTTTGCCTCGTTCGCTGACATGGATTCCCAGTCCGGTTAAAAAGTCAGTCGGAACCTGTTCTCCAACTGCGGCAATCACGGTATCCGCCGGTATCTCGACCGTCTCACCGGTCTCGGATACACCGCGTCTTCCGGAAGCATCCATGGCGGCAAGTTTCATAACCTTGCAGAGTAAATGTCCATTCTCCATCTTCACCGGTGCCAGCAGCTCTTTAAATTCAACTCCATCTTCGACTGCCATCTCCAGTTCTTCTGCATCTGCCGGCATATAGCGTTTGGTTCTCCGATATACCAGATATACATGCTCTACACCGTCTGTTCGTTTCGCTGCTCTGGCCGTATCCATAGCGGTATTGCCGCCGCCAATTACTACCACATGCTTGCCCACATTTAGTTTACCCTCACGGGCTTTAAATTCTGCCAAGAAATCCAGTGCATTGATCGGATCTCCTGCTTCTAATCGGAGAGTTCCCGGTTTGGAGGCTCCGGTAGCCAAAATGATAAAATCATAGCCCTGTGCTTTCAATTCTTCCAAACCGGTTACGGTTGTATTTAACCGAACTTCTGCACCATAAGCCTTCACCAGTTCTGCGTCTTTTAAAATAGCATCTCCCGAAATCCGGAAATCCGGAATGACATGTTTTACCACACCGCCCAAGCTGTCTTTCTGCTCAAAGATCGTAGCCGGCATTCCGTTCTTAGTCAGGAAATAAGCAGCTGCCATACCTGCCGGTCCACCACCGATGATGGCAGTTTTCTTGCCGGATAAGGTTCCTGTTTTGATACTCTTCATCAGGGCATCATAACCGCCTTCTGCGCACACCAGCTTCACACCGCGGATATTGATCGGATCTTCATAAAAATTCCGATTACATTTGCTCATGCAATTATGTGCACAAATCGTACCTGTGATAAATGGAAGCGGATTCTTCTCTGTAATGACTTTCATTGCTTCCTCATAGTTTCCTGCGCCGGATAGCTGTAAATAAGTCGTGATATCCTGATGAATCGGGCAACCTTCCTTACAAGGTGCAAAGAAACAATCCGTAAGCGGCACAGGCTCTTTGATCTTTCTGGAGGGAAGTGGTTTCACTGCCTTGATATGATGCTCATTGGTAATTGCATCTTTTGCAAGTTTTGCGGATTTTTCCACATCTACCCCATGGAAAGTGGTATCCTTGGTATCTAAAAGTTCCGCGATCTGCAGCATTCTCTGATATCCGCCCGGTTTCAACAAAGTCGTCGCTACCGTAACCGGCCAGATTCCTGCCTCTACAATCTCTTTGATATTGAAATAATCTGCGCCGCCGGAATAGGAAATCCGAAGCTGTCCATCAAATTCTTGGGTCAGCTTGGCTGCCAGAGCAATGGATAGCGGATACAGGGATTTACCGGACATATACATCTCTTCACTGGGCAGCTCCTGCTGCTTTACATCCACAGGGAAGGTGTTGGTGATCTTCACACCAAATTCTAGATTTTTTTCTTTTGCAAGTGTCATCAAACGCTGTAACATCGGTATCGCATCTTGATATTGCAAGTCATCCAGGAAATGGAAATCACCAAAAGCCACATAATCATAACCCATCTCATCCATGGTCTTTCTGGCAAATTCATATCCTAATAAAGTCGGATTGCATTTGATAAAGGTATGAAGTCCCTTTTCCTGCATCAGATAAACTGCAATTCGTTCAATCTCCTGCGGAGGGCATCCGTGCAAAGTAGAAAGGGTTGCAGAATTGCAAATCTGTGATGGGATTTTTTCGATATCTGCTTTGGTCACTTTCGTAAATAAGTCTGCATGATCCAGTAAATACTGCTTGCATACCCGGAAGGTTTCCGTATTTTTTGCATCCTTCATAGATTCGATAAATAGGTCAATCTTCGGTGATTTGATACCTTCCAAATCGTATCCCACACTCATATTGAATTGGAAGCCATCCATCGCACCCAAGTCAAATTCCTTGGATATCACATGTAATAAAAGCCAAGCTTTGATATACTCTTCTTGTGCCTGTGGTACATATAATTCGGTGGACCATTCACAGTTATAGCACTCATCATCTGCTTGAATACACGGTTTTGCTACCGGCAAATCTTCTCCATCGATGATCTGAACGGTTTTTAATTCGAAAAAGCGGCTGCCTGCATAATAAGCTGCCACAATATTCTGTGTCAACTGAGTATGAGGACCGGCGGCAGGTCCGACCGGAGTCTCTAGTTTTCTCTCAAAGATCGTTCGGGTATAGTCTGCCTCTGCATGATAAGGACGCTTCACTCCAAACACAGAACCTTTTTCTTTTGCTTCTTCCAAAATCCAAGTAACTAACTGGGAAAATGGAATCGGTGTCATTCTATCTGACATAATAAAACCTCCTATTTTAAGCGTGCTGTCGCACTTATTTTGAGTTAATGGAACGAGCCAGTTCGGTTGCTGCCTGGCGGCAGTCTGCCATCACTTTGGCTTCATCAATCGAAGTCAGTTTGCGGTCTTTCATCAAGACCTTGCCATTGGCTACCGTTGTGACTACGCTGCGTCCGGTCATACCAAATAAGATATGGCTGTTACAATTGTCTGCATTCATCGGAGTAGGAGGCAGGTAATCCGTGATAATCACATCGGCTGCCGCACCTTCTTTTAATACACCGAGAGGCTTTTTAAAATAGCGATTGGCGATCTGCGCATTGCCGCTAAACAACATCTGCGGAACTTCACCCCATGCTGCATTGGCATCACAGAGATGATGTTTATGAAGGATATTGGCTACTTTATAGGACTCGGTCATATCATGAGTATAACCATCGGTTCCAAGACCGGTCAGGATTCCCTTATGCACGATCTCCATGGTAGGCGGACATCCGCAGGCATTGCCCATGTTCGATTCGGGATTGTGCACCACCATCGTATCGGTTTCTTTAAGCAGATCCATCTCATGCTGATTCACGTAGATGCAATGAGCCGTCAGCGTCTTCTTTCCCAAAATCTCGCAATCCATCAAGCGATCCACAATTCTCTTGCCATGAACCCGCAAACACTGATGCAGATCCTCAATTCCCTCTGCCACATGAATATGATAGCCAACTTCTGCCGGTTTGCTCGCCGCACACAGCGCCATCGTCTCGTCCGAAATCGTAAAGGAAGCATGCATTCCCATCATACCGGCAATCATATCACTGTCATCTGCGAGTGCGTGTTTGATAAAGTTCACATTTTCTCTCACGGCTTCTCTGGCTTTGTCCATCCCGTCACGATCTGAAACCTCATAGCACAGACAAGAACGAACTCCGGTCTCCTTAGCTGCTTCTTCTATCTTAAAGAGAGAATCCGTGATATGCCCAAAACTTGCATGATGGTCAAATACGGTCGTAACACCATTCTTAATCGAATCAATGTAGGTAGCCATCGCACTGAGCCGTGTCTGTTCCAAGGTCAGATTGCGGTCAATCGTCCACCACATCCCATCCAGAATATCCAAAAATCCTTTTGGATTATAACCATTGATACTCAAGCCTCTCCCAAATGCACTGTAAATGTGCTCATGGACATTGATAAATGCCGGCATAATCACCCCGCCTTTGGCATCTATATATTCTGCATCCGGATAGCTCTTCTTAAGCTCGGCCGTCGTACCCACTTTTACAATCGTGGTTCCCTCCATCGCCACTGCACCATCCTCAAAAAATGGGTTTTGAGGATCCCTTGTTATCATTCTTCCATTTCCAATAATCATCATATCTCTCTCTCCTCAGCCTATGTTCTATTTACAATTTGTACATTCCTCATCACGACTTCCCTTGATTTTTGTGCAGGTTATACCATAATTGTCTTAATAAGTACAGTGTAGCATCTCCAAATTAGAAATGCAAGCCAAAAATATAAAATTATTTAGATTAGCTAAAAATTTTTTAGAAAAACTATTGCTTTAAAATTATTTTATGTTATGATGGGTTTATAAGAGGCAGCGAAAGGGGTGAGAACTTGGGGCGAAACTTAGAACTTTTAAAGCAGCTTGCTCATGGCATTGCAAGCCAGTTTGGCGGTTCCTGTGAAGTTGTGATCCATGACTTAAAGAGAGAAGATTTAGAAAGCTCTATTGTCTACATTGAGAATGGTCATGTCAGCAACCGCAAGATGGGAGACGGACCTTCCGAGATTGTATTAGAAACTTTAAACCGCAATCCGGAATGTTTAAAAGATCGTCTTTCCTATTTAACCAGAACCGATGACGGCCGCATCTTAAAATCCAGCACGATGTATATCCGAGGGGAAGACAATTCTGTAAACTACATTCTCTCCCTCAATTACGACATCACCGGACTCATCACCATGGATCAAGCTCTCCGGGATTTGATTTCCGCCGAATCCCCCACCGACAGGCAACCGCGTAAAATCACCCACAACGTCAATGATCTGCTCGATACTTTAATCGAACAATCCGTAGAATTGGTGGGCAAGCCGGTCGCTCTGATGAGCAAGGATGACAAGATCATGGCGATTCACTATCTCAACGATGCCGGCGCCTTCTTAGTCACCAAATCCGGTGACAAAGTATCTTCTTATTTCGGAATTTCAAAATTTACGTTGTACAGCTACATGGATTCCGGCAAAGAAACCGGCAAGTAACCCACAATCACAATCAGGAGGAGTAAAGGAACATGGATGCAATCAAATGGGTCATCAACCAGATGCCTAAAACTGACGACCGAGAGTTGCCGGTCATGGCCATCGAGGAAGTTAAAAAAGCCAGAACATTTCACGAGAGTTTCCCACAGTACAGCGAGACCCCATTAGCAAAGCTAGATCATATGGCATCTCTCTTGGGACTAAAAGAAATTTGTGTCAAGGATGAGTCTTATCGCTTCGGACTCAACGCATTTAAGGTACTTGGCGGTTCCTTCGCCATGGCACGCTATATCGCGAAGCAGACCGGACGGGATGTATCAGAGCTTCCTTATCATGTACTGACTTCCAAAGCGCTGAACGATGAGTTCGGACAGGCTACTTTCTTCACTGCCACCGATGGCAATCACGGAAGAGGTGTGGCATGGGCTGCCAATAAGTTGGGACAAAAAGCCGTTGTATTCATGCCCAAGGGTTCTACT
>JAVXIV010000015.1:0-18608 GCA_036785645.1 Hungatella sp. | reverse complement strand
GAGCTGCTATGGATTTTCCATGCATATCCAGTTCCCAAAATTCCTTAATGGATTTCATAATAAAAAGATCACAATCAAGATACATGACTCTCTGTAAATGTTCCGGCAGTACACTGGATATAAACAGCCTTGCATACTGACTCAAGGAACCTCTATCCTCTTCTACCCTCATTGATAACTCTTCATTGATATTTTTTGCTCTAATCCACTGTGGTAGTTTCCTTCTATAGTTCAGACATATGGTTTCTATTTTCTGTTTATTTTCTTCCATAATTCCACTGTCTAGAATATATATGATAATATCTTCCATATCCTGGCTATTCTCGTACAACGATACCAACGACACACCTAATATTTCAATAAAGTGGTTATCAGAAGCATATACAATATGAGCGGTATCTGAGCGTTTATGTTCCATCATGCCATCACCCTTTTCGTCCAATCACAAAAAAGCCACCAATCCCCATCCCAATCATCCCCCCGCAGACATCCACCGCCACATCCTACCATTTCCCATCTCTCCCCAGGACAAACAACTGATGCAGTTCGTCAATGCCTCCTAACACCGCCAGCAGCACAATCACCATGCCGATTCTCTTCCATCCCCGTCCCACATAGCAAGATACAATTGCATACAAAATCCCACCTGCCAGAGCATACTCTATCAGGTGAGCGGACTTCCTTATTGGCTTATCCAGATAATGCACCAATCTCCTGAACTGTTTATCATGCAGCTCCAGTTTTGCTTCGCAGTCAACCACCTCAACGACCTTCTCACTAACCCACACGCTCATTCCATGTGAGGTCTTCCCTTGCTGCCCGGAAAACCAACCGATGAGCCCAATCAGCATAAACAACATCACATAAGCTGCACAAGGATGCTTCCTATGTTTCCCCGCCATTTATCCACCACCCTTCTACTTCGCCCCTTTCCCCAATATCACGATCTTTAAGGTCAGCAGCAAGATCTTCACATCGTTCTTGATGGACCAGTGATCGATATACTCCAGATCAAGTTTTATGACTTCTTGAAAATCGGTGATGTCGCTTCTTCCACTCACCTGCCACAATCCGGTGATTCCCGGGATCATGCTCAGACGGCTCTTGTATTCCGGTTTGTATTGCTGAAATTCATCCACAGTTGGTGGGCGGGTTCCGACCAGACTCATATCCCCTTTCAATACGTTGAGGAATTGGGGCAGTTCATCGATGCTGGTCTTGCGGAGGAAGCTCCCGATCTTGGTGACTCTGGGATCATCCCGCATCTTGAACAGCAAACCTTGCATCTCGTTGTATTGCATCAGTTCCTGCTTGCGGGCTTCAGCGTCCCGGTACATAGAGCGAAATTTATAGAGCTTAAAATATCGTCCATTTCTACCTACGCGCTTCTGACTAAAGAATACCGGACCGGGAGATTCTAGCTTGATCAGTGGTGCCACGAAGATACATGCGACTCCCAAGATCAACATCCCAACCAAGCTTCCCGCCAGATCCATGGCTCTTTTCCACGCTTGATCTTGGTAGCTTAGAATCTTTCTGCCAAAAGTCACTACCCGATATTCTCCGATCTGATTTAGCGTTTTCTCCGCTAGAACATCCAGATCAAAAGCTTGGATATTGAGATCTATGATGATGCCCATACTGCTCAATTCACGAATGATCTTTTTGATCTTGATCGGGAATTTTTGATCGACCCGGATGAACACTTCATCTACCGGATGGATGCGTACATACTCGATTAGCGAATCCAAATCTGCCACGATGGGAATCTCGAGCACCGTAGTTCCGGTCATATTTTGATCAGCCAAAATCATACCAACCGTTCGAAAGTCCCAACTGCGATTGGCTTTCAAGGAACAAATCAATTGTTCCATCTGTTCGGAATCAGTGATCACTAACATTTGTTTACTTCGATTACTATAACGATAATGCCGAAATAAGTAGTTCTTCAAGAGGATTCTACCTGTATACATCAGAAATAAGTCAATTCCACAAAAATAGCCCAACATTAACCTGGAGATATCATTGCCGCGGTGAATCAGATAAAGCAAGGTCACCGTGCCCACAAATACCAAGATTTGGATTTTGGACACCTCAATCAGCTCCTCATAATAACCGCGCTTATCCAGAGGCTTTGCTGCCGGAAACAGGGCACGAATCAGCAGGTATAATAGAAGGGTGAGCAGCATCACAAAATCCATATTATATTCAAATAACCGGACACCATAGCGGCAGACATGTGCCAACAGCATGCTAAGACTCATATAAATAATGTCGTTGACGATGACCATACTTTCTTCAAAATACTTCTTTTCCGTGTACATACTGCTTTTCCTCTATCACTGCTTTTCGTAATTCCCATAATAGTTGCCATAGTATTTGCCATAGTAGCTTCCATAGTAACCATTCTTCTCGATATCCATCTTGTTGAGAATGACACCCAGAATGCGACATTCGCTTTTCTCAAGCTGAAGCTTGATACTCTGCACGAGTTTATAGCTGACCGCACCGCTCTCGACGATGATGATGGCACCATCAATCTGCTTGGCGATGATGGCTGCATCGATCACACTACCTAACGGCGGTGCATCAATCAGAATGTAATCGTAGTTGCTTCTCTCCGATTCAATCAGATCGCCAAAAGCATGACCACTTAGCAGTTCGGTCGGATTGGGCGATACCGGTCCAGCTATGATGATATCCATATTCTCAATTCCGGCATGATAGATCACCTCATCCCGTTCTTTCTGCTTCGTCAGGTAATGCGTGAGCCCCATCAGTTCCCCACTGATCCGATAACGTCCCTGAATGACAGATTTGCGAATATCCGCATCAATGAAGAGTACCCGCTTACCTGCCTCTGCAAAGGAGATAGCCAGCTGCATAGAGACCGAAGTCTTACCCTCATTAGGAGTGGAACTGGTGATACCGATCACCTGAATATCACTGCCGCAAAACAGGATATTGGTACGCAAAGCTTTAAAGGCTTCCGTAGCTTTGAAGTCCAATTGCTCTCGTTTTCTAAATCGTATCTGCTGCATGAGTAGTTTCCTCCTTCTTCTTTTTCTGCTCCTCACGCAGTTTTCTGCGTGATTTCTTGGAAGGCTTTCTCCTTGGAGTTTTATCCTCATCCGGATCAAAGAGTGGAATCGTTCCGAGTACGGTCAAGCCCAGATATTTTTCTACATCTTCCGGGGTCTTGATGGAATCATTCATGACAAACAAAACCAGAATCACCGCTCCTGCGAGCAGAATGCCGCAAAGACCACCGACGGCTGTATTTTTACGGATGCTGGGACCGGTTCTCTTGGTCGGCACATAACCTTCTTCTACAATATTGGGTGGTGCCGAATCCATGATTTGGGCCATGCGCGCCGAAGCAACATCGGCAAATTCATCTGCGATTGTTTTGGCCATATAAGGATCGTGATTCTCCACCGAGATCGTTAATATGCGCGTATCGGATGGATTATCCACCGATACATGGTGTAGTAATTCCTCATGATCCAAATTCAGATCCAGATTCTCGATCACCTTAGCGGTGACCGGTCGGCTGGTCACCAAAACCTTATAGTCCTTGGTAAGCTGAGTTCCCAACTGCAAATCTGCCAAAGAAGTCAGCGTCGTCGTCTTATTCACGATATAAAGCATCGTGGAAGAAGTATAAACCGGCTTCATAAGTGTTGCGGTACAGACTCCCACGATTGCAGCGCCGATGATTCCGGCCAGAATGATGATCCATAATTTCCTCTTTATTTCAAAGAAAAGTTCTTTTAAGTTGATCTCAATCTCGTCATCTTGATTCGTTCCCATTCCATTCTCCTAAATCTTTTTCTTATGTTTCTATCGTGCCGGATCATCTCTATATCACTTGATCTGCGATAATCCGCCTCGGATTCTCGTATAAAATCCGCTCTGCGATCTCTGCTTGACAGTGTCTCCGGATCCATGCCGCCGCGGCTTCCTTCCGCGGAGGACGGTAATGTGTCCCATGAGAATCAGTTGCCAATAGATGAATATGTCCCTGCCGCATCAATTTCCGGATACGGAAAGCCGAGGGATTTAAAAAGCTGCCGCTCAAAGCGGAAGCATTGACTTGCAGATAAATCCCCATAGTCTCCAACTCACGCAGGTGCTGTTCTCGCCCTTCCAAACACCGGTAACGTTCCATATGTGCCAAAATGGGCATATAGCCATGATTCAGCAAATTTCGCAATGCCCGGTGCAACACCGGATAGGCTTCGCCCGGATCAAACTCCACCAGTACATACTGACTGCCTGCCATCGTATCCGCCTGACCGTTCTTTAGCTTTTCTAAAATTGCATCGGAATAGTAGAGCTCATTACCCAAATATAGTTCCATATCTGATCCATAACTCTGCTTCTGTACTGCATCAGCCAGCTGGGTAAACTGCGTGTGAATCTTCTCGTAATGCGCCCCGGTATCTTCGCCCGAGAGATGGGGTGTACAGAGGACGGTACGAATTCCCTGTTGATATGCCAACTGCAGCGCACATAAACTTTCCTCTAAATCCCGGGATCCATCGTCTACTCCGGGTATCAGATGACAATGTACATCATACAGACTTTCCATTCTTTACCGATCTCCTTCTTTCCGATATCGCGCCAATAAGAGAATGCTGATTCCGATTAAGATGCCAATCACACCCAGCATCGCCGTCACCATCACAATTCCTTGCTCATATAGATAAAAAAATTGACTCATATAGAGAGGCTCCATGGTCGGTGGCTGAATCATCTTGCCGGCAAAAAGGACTCCACCAATCAGCGAAAGCCCGAGCGATGTACCTAGGATCACCCACCCACACTGCCTGATTCCGCGGTGCAGATCATGATGCATCCACAGGATCAATGCCGTACTCCATGCAAGCAGTCCCATGAGTATCCCCAGAGCCGGTTTGGCATAGGAATCAAAGCTCTGTGAGTTCTGCGCCCACCAAGAGCTGTATGGCCATCGAAGCAGATGCTCGTATTTCTCATCCAAGCGTTCTATCAAAAGTCCCAAGCCGATCTCAGCCTTAGGCGTCAAGGCAATGGACTGCTCCTCTAGGTAATTCTGCATATCCAGCTTTAAATGATCGGTCAAAAGCGTGGTTTTAGCTTGATAATTTCCTTGTTTCAAATCATTCTCAACCTGCTGTCTGGCCGCCATCACCACGCGTTCGTAACTCACCGCATCTTCCATCACTGAATCGGGTATGTCGAGCAGTGCAAAGGAAATTTCGGTTTCCTTCTCAAGCTCTCCGTATATGGTTTGATAATATCCGGTTTCATCCATGCGATTTAACACAGCACTCTCGTGATAAGCTCCCATCCACAGACCTGCGATAAGCTCGATGCACAGAAGCACGGTGCCCAGTTCAAGACCCAGAAACAGGCGCAAAAACCTGCGCAGCTTCCGATGGTGCTCACGCATCCAACATTTCTCGCTCATGCAGACTAAAAACAGCCCAAACAGCAGTGCGCACAAACCAGCCACCACATACGGAAGGATTCTATGGGGATTTCCCATGATCTGCATGCGGTCATCTGTATCCCTTCGGATATAGTCATAATTCTTCGTCGGAATCTTGTCCACCAGTTCCAAGATTGAGATCTCGGCCGGAATCGAGGCTTGCGTCTCGGCCGGAATCGAGGCTTGCGTCTCCGTAGGCGGCTTAGGGGCTTCGTCAGTCGTCAGAGTATGGTTCGCAGACTCGCCTGCTTCGGCAGTGGGGAGCGTTTCCTCCATGTTCCTCTCATCGGCAATCGGTTTTTGTGGTTCTTTTCTTCCGATCTCTCTCAGATATCCACTCTCTACACCGGTCTGAACATTGGCATAGATTTCGGCAATCACCGACTTGGCATCTGCCGGAGACAAATTGACGTCATCCTGCCGTAAATAATCCATGGCAGAACTGATGTATTCCGAGCTGACACCATAGATGACTCCATCTTTCTCAAACTGACCATGGATCACCGACACCACGGATTGTTCGTTCCCATTGATCTCACCCGCATATACCGGGATGGTCATCAGCATTGTAAATGCTGTAATCAGGCATCCAATGATTGTTTTCATCTTTTCCTCATCACGGAAAAAGAGGGTAGAATTTTAGGTATCCACCCTCTCCTCACATATTAATTTATAACCATTTTGTAAACTACAGTAACACCATCAATCACAACGCTAACGCTGACCGGAGCATTGCCTTGCGCTTGCAACTCTGCCAGTTTTTCCGGAGTAACCCAACGATCTACATCCTTCTCGCTCAAACTGCTTGCATCTCTTGTAACCGGACCGACACCCGGAACATCTAGGGTAACCGGACTATTGGGTTCTAGATCAACCACGATCGCAGCCATAGTCTCGCTAACAGCTGCTCTGGTATCGGCAATCGCTTCCGGTGTCTTCATCGCCTCCGGTGTCAGCTGCACGGCTACACGAACCTCTGCTTTCTTATCACCTGTTGAAATGGCTTTTGATACCACCACTTCCTTGATAGCCTCCTTGTGCTTCTCTTTCACTTCGGTCGTAACCGTATTGGCAACCTGATCGGTTTTCTCAGTCACGGTAGGCGGAACCGGTGGTCTGGATGGTGTAGAAGAATCGCCGTCACCGGACTGCGTGTTGTTGAATGCTTCCGCTACTCCGTTAGACGAGAATTTATTTGCAACATATGGTTTTCCATTGGTTGTGCCATTCACGGTAAAACGATAGATCTTTCCCTGAATCAATTTTTCACCCTCGAATAGATCACCACTCTCATTCATATAATATGCATTATTGTTTACCATAATCAAACCGGTCTGCATCGCACCATTGGCATTCAGGAAATACCACTTACCTGCTGCATTCTGAAACCAGCCTTTCTTCATCATGGTATCAGCACCCAGATAGTACCAGTTGTTGTCCGTATGCTTTACCCACGCATTCGAGGCATAGCTTCCATTATCATTCTGATACTTCCAGTTGTTGCCTCCGGTTGCAATCCATGATGCTGCGAAAGAACTCACCGCACTTCCACAAGAAAGCGTTGTCGCCAATAATACTACTGCTAATTTTCTCATCCTCATCGTTTCTCTCCTTTCGAGCGGAAGTGCCTATCTGCTTCTATTTATATCTAAACTTCCGATCTATTTATTCAGTTTAGCACTGTTTTCCAAATATTGCAACCGCTTTCTATGTTTTTAGCAGGTGTTGTGACTACGCTCTAAACAGGTGTTGTGGAAATCTTTTCCAATATGATAATAATAGAAGCTATTCTTATAAAATGTTTTGCAGAAAGGAATAATTTATGGAGTTATATGATCGTTTTGCAGTGGGGGAAAGAATTCGGAAGCAAAGACTTTTGTTGGGGTTGACACAAGAAGATCTTGCAGAGAAGGTGGGGCGTGCTTATAAATATTGCCAAGATATTGAGCGAGGGAGTTGTGGCATGTCCATCGAGACCTTATTAAAGCTTACTGCTACGCTAAATGTTTCATTGGATTATCTGATATTCGGACCACAAGACGACGAAGGAGAACGTACTCCTTATTTACTTTTAGAACAAGAAAGTGTATTAGAGATGTTGGGAAAATGCAGTGAACAAAAGCGCAAATATGCGTTGGAAATTCTGCGTTTATTTCTCAAGGCCTGCGATACTCGCTGATGACTGCGGTGCTTCATCCGGAGCAAAAATGTGCACCGCCGGGCGCACTGCAACAAAAAGCTTCCTCCTAAGTGACAAGTGCCATGACTTCACTTGACAACTCGGGAAGAAGCTTGTTTCAAATTCTATCACTGGGATTCACGGTTATATTGGTCTGTAAATTCCTCATCCCAAAGTACATAGACTCGATTTTTCCCTTGTCTCTTCGCATAATACATCGCCTGATCCGCACCTTCAAAAAAAGCTTGAGACGAGGACATCTGTCCGGAGTACGCTCGAATTCCGGAGCTAAAGCTAATGCCACCCTCCGGTAGGAAAGGATAAGCCGTGTGAAAAAATTCCAATCGCACGCCCTCCATCACCGTTTTAGTCTGATTCTCCGAATATCCCGGAAAAATAAGGGTAAATTCTTCTCCGCCATAACGACATGCATAGGCATTGGGTGTGCAAATACCTTTTAACAATTCCGCTATTTTCATCAATACCAGATTGCCATTTTCATGTCCATAAGTATCATTGACTTTCTTGAAATTGTCAATGTCAATCACCACCAGCGACAACGGGTGCTCGCTCAGCACACTCTCTCGTATCTGATCTTCCAGAATATGATAAAAACCCATGTGATTATATAATCCGGTTAAAGGATCCATGAGAAGCGCTCGCTCCATCTCTTCCAGTCTGCGATAATTCCTTCTCATAACCCTCTCTCGCTCTTGACTATGTAAAACAATCACTCTAGCCAGTAAATAAAAACAGATAGCCGCTGTAAAAAATCTGTGAAAATATGCTGTCAAAAAACAAACTCCCATCATCGCAGCCAGAGGCAATAAATCCCTCCAATGACTCTGATTACCCATACCGCTCTCCCTAAAATAGTATACTCGCATTGTACATCAGAACTATTTAAAGAGAAAGCAAAATCAAGGAACCTCTTTACTCAAATCGAACGATTTCCTTTTTTAGCCGTTTCATAATTTTCTTTTCCAATCTGGAGATATAAGACTGGGAAATTCCAAGCAAATCTGCAACCTCCTTCTGGGTCATCTCATCGCCATCCACCGTAGTCAATCCGAATCTCAATTCTACAATTTTCTTTTCCCTTGGATTTAGATGGCTGATCGCAGAATTTAACAGGTTTCTTTCCGTCTCATGCTCCAGATCCCGATAAATGATATCCTCCTCCGTTCCCAAAATATCAGAAAGCAATAATTCATTGCCATCCCAGTCCACATTCAGAGGTTCATCAATTGAAACTTCCATCTTTGTTTTGTTATTTCTTCTTAAATACATCAAAATCTCATTCTCAATGCAGCGCGAAGCATAGGTCGCCAACTTGATATTCTTACTCGAATCAAAGGTATTGATGGCCTTAATGAGACCAATCGTGCCAATCGAGATCAAATCTTCCACACCTACACTGGTATTATCAAATTTCTTAGCTATGTATACGACTAACCGAAGGTTATGTTCAATTAATGTAGCTTTGCCTTCCTTCTCATTTTCGGTTCCCAACAGGCGAATCATAGCAGCCTCGGATACGCTGTCCAATGGAGCCGGCAGAATATCTGCACCCCCTATATAGTGTACCTCACCCTGTTTTTGAAATAAAAGTGTCTTGAAACTAGGTACCGCTTTAAATTGAAAACGATTTGGAATTGATACTTTGATTACCATCGGTAATTCCTCCTTTTAGTCTTGTTCTATTGTTTCAATGATCTTCATGAAGTAAGATTTCATAACTTTTATCCTGACATAATGCATGAGAAGACAATGCAATCAATGGCTTCTGAACCACTTCTCTGCTCTCTTCTCCTACGATCTCCATGGTATCGATCACGATTCCGGGCATCGCACCCTCCTGCGTTCCGATGGTATGATAAGGAATCCATAACAGCAAACGATCTTCCCGATACAATTGTTGAAATAAGCTCCGGGAAGCAATATGAACCGGTCTATGACTGATTGGATCATATAAGTGATTGCCGGTATCCAAAAAACCTACGGTACGGATCTGCTTTTCACCCACAGACAGTATGACCGAATAGAGGTGACTCTTTTGTTTTCGTGTCTCCAACAAATTCAAAAACAGATAGCGAATTCCAAAACAGGTTCCGGCAATCAACAAGACCCATATCACAAATGGCATACCCACCGATGCATAACGGTAACACAAGGACATACCGCCGCCTAGTGTAATCGCTGCCAGATAAAGTCCCAAAAGTCCTCGCATCAGCTCCCGGATTCCCTTGGTTTGAAAGGTCACCTTCACCATGAGGCTGCCAATTCCAAAGTAAGTGATAAACCATTCCATTGGAATAGGTAAGATCCGGTAAATTGACAGGATACAGGCCCATACCGCTCCAATCAGACCTCCAAGCATAATTCGTAAAAACAAGATCGGAAGCTTTAGGAGCTTGCCTGATATCGTTAATGCAATTACATCCATTACCAGATTGATAAAAAACACAACATCAATATAGAGATTATATGTCACGGATTTTTGCCCCACCCCCCATCTCACAAGCATTATTATACTCAAATAATTTTTCGAATTTTGTCAAACGGAGAGGAAGAATCTACATTATTTATCGAGAAAATGGGTCAGAAGAAGACAAGATGTGACAGACTGCAGCATATTTTTTGAAAACAAAAACAGCCCATTCTGATCTATGGTAATGATCTACTCATAGATCAGAACAGGCTGCCGCCTGATCGATACTGTTTTTAGCACTCAATTACATACGAAACGCTTATAGAAGCTCTAAGTCGTCTTCCAGAATGACGATTTTGGTGATAATCGGCTCCACCACCGGTTTATTCCAAGTATCTTCTCCATGCGTAGGAAGCGCTGCAATCCGATCTAGGACATCGTAGCCTTCTGTCATCTGTCCAAATGCAGCATATCTGCCGTCCAGTTTATGTGCATCCTTATGCACTACAAAAAATTGTGTACCGGCAGTATCATAGCCATCGTCGCGTGCCATCGAAAGCGCACCGCGCTTATGCAAAATCGGATTGTCAAATCCGTTTTCCGCAAATTCTCCTTGAATATGCCACGCACTGTCTGTCATGATGTCGTTGTCCGGAGAACCGCTTTGAATCACATAATCCCGAACGATTCTGCACCAAGTCAAACCATCGTAGAAACCGCGGTTCACGGTCTCTACAAAATTTCCGGTCGTAATCGGAGCAAAATCAGGAAATAGATCGAAAACCATATCTCCAAAATCCCGAGTTGAAATGATACATTTCATGAAATTTTCCTCACCCAATCTTATTTTTTTACAGATGCGTGTTTGAAAAACAGGCTTGCAGAAGAAGTCATATAATAACCGGTTACATAATCTTTCATCAAATAATTATTGCCTTTGTAATACAAATTGATAAATGGATAATCATCCATGGCCAGATCTTCTGCTTTCTGAATCAACGGAACTGCTTTGGACCGATCGGTCTCTGCCATAACCTGTGTAACGAGCGCATCGTATTCCGGATTGCTGTAGAAGGAGTGGTTGTTGGAATCTCCCGTTACCAAAAGCGGAAGGAAGCTCATCGGATGCATATAATCAGCACTCCAACCCATAGCAGCTACTTCATAATCGCCTTTTTGTACATCTTCAAAGAAGATCGCCCAATCATTGGAAGTCACTTCTACCTTGATATTTAAATTGGTCTCTAACATCTCTGCCATCGCTTCTACTACTTTTTTAACCGTATCATTGGAATAGAACGATAACTTCAAAGTCGGGAAGCCTTCGCCGTTTGGATATCCTGCCTCTTTCAAAGCTGCCTGTGCAGCTTCTACATCTGCAGTTGGTGATAATCCACGGTTAGAACGTCCTTCTGTCACATCAACACCATCCACTACGTAACCCGGAGCGGTAAAGTTGTAGGCCGGTTCTGCATCTACCTGAACCACATTGTCAATGATTGATTGACGATCGATCGCCAGATTGAGTGCTTTACGAACCAGTGGGTTGTTATAAGGTTCTTTGGTACAGTTGATGTTATAGTATACGGTACCATAGCTGGATCTGGTCTGAATACCTGCATTTTCTGCTTTCAAACGTGCAAAGTCAGAAGAGGGAATATCGCGGATTCCATCAACTTCGCCGGATTCATATGCGGTTAGAGCCGTAGAGGTATCCAGAATATAACGCAGTGTCACTTTATCCATCGTGACATTGGCAGCATCCCAGTAGTTTTCATTCTTCACTAAAACCATGCTTTCGCCCATATTCATTTCGGTAATCTTGAACGGACCGTTACAGATATAGGTATCTGCTTTCGCCGTCCAGCTATCGCCGTTGGCTTCTACGGTTGCTTTTTGAATTGGGGAATATACCCACATACTCAGTATATCGATAAAAAATGCGGTTGGCTGAACTAAGGTAATCTCCAAAGTTTTGTCATCGATCGCCTGAACTCCCAGATCCTCTGCCGTAGACTTACCGGCATAATATTCTTCTGCATTTTTCACATAAGTCTTTACCATATCCACGTATTGACCTCCGGTTGCGGGTGTCAGTACACGTTGAATCGCATAGACAAAATCTGCGGCTGTCAATGGAGAACCATCACTCCATTTTAAACCTTCTCTTAAATGGAACGTATATACGAGGCCATCGGGACTGATTTCCCATTTCTCTGCACTGCCCGGAACTACACTTCCGCTCTCGTCATTGGTCACCAGACCTTCAAAACAGTTGATAATAAAAGGTGATGCAAAGGTGTTATTGGTGATACCTGGGTCAATACCGTCCGGCTCATTACTCAATACAAACGTAATCTCCTGAGCTGTTTTTTCTCCCGTAGATGCAGCAGCAGTTGTTTCTGCTTTTGCTTCCGTAGTTGCCTGAGCAATGGTCTGGGGTTCTGTCTTGGCTGCTGAATTTCCGCAGGCAGACAGCACGGTGGTGCATAAAAGACCTGCTGCCAATACTAAACTGATTCTTTTCTTCATAACTTGTTCCCTCCTCTTTATATTGTCTGCCTATTTTGAATTTCATGTAGGCAGGTACAATCTCGACTTATCAACCTAGAGCTGATTCCTGTTATTGAAAAATACAGGCGCAAAATAGAATCTTAGGAATATAGATGACACGCTACTTTATGCCCTACTGCCGCTTCTTTCATCGGTGGTTTCTCTTCCATGCAAATTGGTTTGGCATAGGGACATCTGGTATGGAACCGACATCCCGGCGGCGGAGTAATGGGACTGGGCAAATCTCCTTCAATACTGCTTTCCTGCTTTTCGCGCGCCAATCGCGGATTGGCAATCGGGATACTTCCCAAGAGTCCTTTGGTATAGGGATGCAACGGATTGCGGTAGATTTCACCGGCTTCGCACAGTTCTACCAACTGCCCCAAGTACATCACACCCACTTCATCCGAAACATAGCGAACCATCGATAAATCGTGAGCAATAAATAAATAGGTCAATCCTTTTTCTTCTTGAAAATCCTTTAATAGATTGACAACCTGTGCCTGAATCGATACGTCAAGTGCAGAAATCGGTTCATCGCATATAACCAGTTCCGGATGTAGAATCAAGGCTCTTGCAATCCCCACCCGCTGTCTCTGACCACCGGAAAACTCATGTGCGTAACGATTGGCATGTTCCTTCGTCAGTCCCACCCGTTCCAGCATCGGATAAACATAATCATTGGATTCCTCTTTATTTCTCACGACATGATGTGCGATCAGCGGTTCTGCAATGATATCCCGTACCGTCATACGCGCATTTAGAGATGCGTAGGGATCCTGAAAAATCATCTGCATCTTCTTGCGAATCGGCTGCATTTGTTTCTGGCTCAAATCGGTAATATCCTGACCGTCCAAAACAATGCGCCCCGCCGTCGGATCATACATCCGGATGATCGTTCTGGCGCAGCTGCTCTTACCGCAGCCGGATTCTCCTACCAAGCCCAAGGTCTTGCCCTTGGTCAATTGAAAATTCACATCATCGACCGCATGAACGACTTGTTTCCCGGATGATCCTACTTTAAAATGCTTGGTCAGATGACTGACATCTAACATGATCTCTTCCTTCATACAAAACTCCTTTTAACAAAACGGATTATTTTCTTTTGGTGCATCCGGCTGCAGCAGCCAACACATGGAACGGTGTCCTTCTTCAATCTCTACATAATCCGGACACTGCTGTGCACAAATTTTTCTGGCATAGGTGCATCTCGGTGCAAACGGACAGCCAAGAGGCGGATTGGTCATATCCGGCGGAGTTCCCGGAATCGGGGATAAGCGTTCCTCCTTATCTTGAGTAATACCCGGAATTGATGCCAATAATCCCAACGTATAGGGATGTTTGGGATGCTCAAAAATATCTTCTATGGTTGCTTCTTCCATAATCAAACCACCATACATCACGATGACACGCTCGCAGAGTTCTGCTACTACCCCAAGATCATGGGTAATAAACATGATGCTGGTTCCGGATTCCTTTTGAAGCTTTCGCAGCTGCTTTAAAATCTGATCCTGAATGGTGACATCCAGTGCCGTGGTCGGTTCATCTGCAATCAGCAGCTCCGGTTTATTGGCCAATGCCATGGCAATCATCACACGCTGGCGCATCCCACCGCTAAATTCATGAGGATAGGCACCGTAGCGCTTCTCCGGCTCCGGTATGCGAACCTTGCCAAACAGTTCTAAAACCTCTTCTTTTAGCTGTTCCTTCGTGCGTTCCGCATGGTGTTCGTGGATCATCTCGGCAACTTGTTTCCCCACCGGAATCAGGGGATTGAGTGAAGACATCGGGTCTTGAAAAATCATAGAGATCTTCTCACCCCGAATTTTTCTCATCGCCTTGGCGGACAATCCCGTCAAATCCTCATCATAGAACAGAATCTCTCCGTCTTTAATCTTGGCAGTATCTGCCAAAAGGCGCAGAATAGACATCGAAGTGACACTCTTCCCACTTCCGGATTCTCCGACAATTCCAAGGATTTCGCCTTTTTGAACTTGGAAACTGATTCCACGCACTGCCTGCACCTCTCCATTGCCGGTGAAGAATGAAGTTTTTAAATTCTTTACGGTTATAATCGGTTCCATGCTTCGCTCCTATTTCTTCAATTTGGGATCCAATGCATCCCGAAGTCCATCTCCTACAAAGTTAAAGGCAAACATAATGATACAAATGACCAATGCCGGTATAAACAATTGGTGCGGGCAAGATCTTAAATTCTCAGTCGCATCATTACACATCGTTCCCAGACTTGCCATCGGCGGACGCAGTCCAATTCCCAAGTATCCCAGAAATGCCTCCATAAAAATCGCCGACGGAATCAGCATCGTAACGGTAACCAAAATCGACCCCATCGCATTGGGAATCAGATGTTGAAATAAAATCGTACGTGTGGACGAACCAATGGTTTTGGCCGCCAGCACAAATTCCTGTTCTTTCAGTCCCAGAACCTGCCCACGCACCACTCTTGCCATTCCAACCCAGTAGACGCTTCCCAGCGCTACAATGATACTGGGAAGCCCGGTTCCCAGTATGACCATAATCAAAATCACATAGAGTGTCAGCGGTATCGTACTGATGATATCTACAATACGCATCATCACCGCATCGGTGTTGCCGCCCAAATAGCCGGATATGCCGCCATATAAGATACCAATCAGCATATTGACCGCAGCCGCTACAAACGCAACCAGTAAAGACACGCGGCTTCCATACATCAGACGTGTCAGGATATCACGCCCCAGTGTATCCGTGCCCAGAACAAAAGAGCGATTCCAGATCTTACTGGTCGGATAGATCATCTTGGTGGCCTGATCTGCCATCACATAGGGTTTTTGCCCATAATAGAGAGCTACCTCACTCCCTTTATAATCATAGATCGTCATCATTTGATCGGATTCATCTCGGATCTTCTTGAGCTGACTTCCTAGAATTCCATCTTTTCCCACGGTAATGACCTTGAGTGACTGTGTGATATAAAGATAGGCCTCACCATCCGGCGCATCATATACCTTCATAATCGGAGGAATATTGACCATATCCAGGTTCTGTACCGAATAGCTGTACTTCGTGAAAAGCGGTCCCACTAGAGCAAATAAAATCAGTAGCACAATCATAATAAAACCGGCAATAGCCGTGGGTTTTTTGCGGAAGCGGTACCACACATCACCGGCAAAAGTCCTGTTTTTCGACCATATTTTTTCTCGTTCATCTGCTGAATTCTCCAGCATATCCCATTTGTTATCCATGTCAGTTTCCTCTATTCAAATTTAATTCTAGGATCAATCAGGCAGTAGAACACATCCACCAAGAAGATCATGGCCATCAAAAAAGTTGCATAAAAGATCGTCACACCCATGATGGTGGTATAATCTCTTTGAGAAACACTGTTGACAAAATGTACACCCAGACCGGGGATTGCAAAGATCTTCTCCACCACAAAGCTTCCGGTCAGAAGATTGGCAATCGTTGGTCCTAATACCGTGATCACCGGAATAAGAGCATTGCGCATTGCATGTTTTATGATAACGCTGGGTTCTGATAATCCCTTGGCTCTGGCTGTTCGAATATAATCCTGCCCCATAACCTCCAACAAGCTGGAACGCATCAGTCTTGCCATATAGCTGACGGAATAACCACCCAGTGCAACTACCGGTAAGATATAACCCTTCCAACTATCCACACCATAAGTGGGAAGCCAGTTCAATTTGAAAGAAAACCAGTAAATCAAAACAGAGGCAATGACAAAAGAAGGAATCGTAACTCCAACAGTAGCCAACGTCATCACCGTCATATCCTGCCATCTTCCATTTTTGACCGCCGCCACAATGCCCATAGGAAGGGATGCCAGCAGCACAAAGACAATCGTGATCAAGCCTAACTTTGCGGATACCGGAAATCCATTTTTAATAAAGTCATTGACGCTTTTTCCGGTATATTTATAAGAAGGCCCCAAATCCCCCTGTAAAATACCTCCCAAATACTGAAAAAACTGTTCATATAGTGGGGCATCCAGATTGTATTTTTCGTTGAGCGCCTGTTCCACCTCAGCAGATACCTTTCGGTCATTGGTAAAAGGACCTCCGGGGATAGAGTGCATGATCGTAAATGTCAATAAGATAATCAAAAACATGGCAACCAACATCATGCCAAGTCGTTTTATAATATATTTTATCATTTTGACCCCCTATTATTTTTAATTTATTCTGTGCATTATAACCCTTAGATCCATTATCTGTCAATCACTTTATCGTATTAACGTGTTTTTTGATTCCTGTGTTAAATTGAATCAGGAAGATTCTTCCACAATTCCCAGTTCTATACTATGGATTAATCATTACAAAAATGTTACAATTCTTTTGTTCCCGGGAAAATACGGCAGATATCTTCGAAATCTCGGCCCACGGTAAAGGAGGAAACTTACATGAACTTCAATTTTAATTGTAATGGATTGGATTGTACACAGTTATTCAACTGCAGCGATCTGTATACTATGTTATGTCAGCTCATCAGCTGCAAGTAATTACATATGACAAAAGCCTCAGATTCTTCTTGGAATCCGGGGCTTTTGCTATGTTTTGATTACGCAATCTTAGACTTTGCTAATTCTGCCAACTTTGCAAATCCCTCTGCATCATTGATTGCCATGTCCGATAAGATCTTTCTGTTGATCTCCACACCTGCTAATTTTAAGCCATACATAAACTTGCTGTAAGATAATCCATTGATACGTGTTGCAGCATTGATACGTGCAATCCATAACTGTCTGAACTGTCTCTTTCTTTCTTTTCTGCCTGCATAAGAGCTGGTTAATGCTCTCATAACGGACTGTTTTGCAACTCTATACTGTTTTGAACGAGCGCCTCTGTAGCCTTTAGCCATCTTCAACACTCTGTTATGTCTCTTTTTAGCGTTCATACCGCCTTTAATTCTTGCCATCGGTTCTTCCTCCTTCTTAACGTTGAAATCTTATAAATATGGTAAAATCTTTTTCATTACTTTTGCGTTCGTTGCATCGGTAACGATATCTTTTCTAAGATTTCTTTTTCTCTTGGTAGACTTCTTAGTCAAGATATGAGATTTGTAAGCTTTGTTTCTTACCAATTTTCCGGTTCCGGTTTTTTTGAAACGCTTTGCTGCTGCTCGGTTGGTTTTCATTTTAGGCATTATATTTTCCTCCTTGATAATTATCTATTTTAACGTTTTGCAGTTAAAAACATAACCATGCTTCTTCCTTCTACCTTGGATGGTTTATCAATCACTGCAATATCTCCCAAATCTTTTGCAAAGTCATCTAAAAGATATCTGGATTTTGACATATGAGCCATCTCACGACCACGAAAACGAAGTGTTACCTTGACTTTGTCGCCCTTTTCTAAAAATCTTCGGGCTGCACTCATCTTGGTATTTAAGTCGTTTGTATCGATATTTGGAGATAATCGCACTTCTTTGACTTCAACGATTTTTTGCTTCTTTTTTGCTTCTTTTTCTTTTCTGGCTAATTCGTAACGATATTTTCCGTAATCGATGATCTTACAAACCGGCGGCTTTGCAGTCGGAGCAATCTTCACTAAATCCAGCTCTGCATCCTTCGCCATCTGTAATGCGTCTTTCCCGGCTACAATCCCTAACTGTTCTCCATCTTCACCAATCAATCGAACTTCTTTATCCCTGATTTGCTCGTTAATCATTAAATCGCTAATTGTCGTGCACCTCCATAGTGTGTTGTTATTGGAATTCGCAATAAAAAAAATAGATAGAGATTTCTCTATCCACCATCTAAGTCAAACATAGACCTGCTATGTATTTTCAACTATGAACCAAGGTCACTTACCTGTGCCAAGGTGAGGCGGATACCTACTTTCCTGTCAGTTATTTTCATAACCTTACTCATTATACTACGACAGCTTATGACTGTCAATCACTTTTTTCATATATTGGGCAGATACTATAAGCCGTTTATGATAATGTCC